>DBFMRS010000163.1:0-10407 GCA_048387515.1 Collinsella sp. | reverse complement strand
GCTGCGAGCTGGGTGAGCGCGAGGCCGGCGAGCGTATTCACGATTGGAATCTGGTCGAGCAGGGTCTCACCGAGCAGGAGGCGCGCCAGGAGGCAAGCCGCTGCCTGCGTTGCGACCACTTTGGCTTTGGCGCGTTCCGCGGAGGGAGGAACCTGGAATGGTAGAGCTCAACAAAACCACTGTCGGCGACAACAGCGAAAACGGAGCGCACAACATGGTCAGGCTCATTATCGATAACTGCGAAGTCGTGGTACCCGAGCACACCACGATCCTGGACGCGGCCAAGTCCGTCGGCATCCAGATTCCCACCCTGTGCTACCTGCGCGATCTAAACGAGATCGGCGGCTGCCGCGTGTGCGTGGTCGAGGTTGAGGGCTGCGACCAGCTGGTTGCCGCCTGCAACAACTACGTGCTCGACGGCATGGTGGTCCACACCAACAGCCCCAAGGCCCGCGAGGCCCGTCGCACCAACGTGCAGCTGCTGCTGTCCCAGCACGAATCGCAGTGCACGAGCTGCGTGCGCAGCGGCAACTGCAACCTGCAGACCATCGCCAACGACCTGGGCATTTTCTATCTGCCGTATCAAAGGCATTTGGCGGGCGAGGGCTGGGACTTCGATTTCCCCATCATCCGCGATAACGACAAGTGCATCAAATGCATGCGCTGCATCAAGGTGTGCGAGAGCGTGCAGGGCCTAGGGATTTGGGACCTGACCAACCGCGCCACGCATACCGCTGTGGGTACCCGCGGGCGCGTGCCGATCGGCAAGACCGATTGCGTCGCATGCGGCCAGTGCATCACGCATTGCCCGACGGGCGCACTGCGCGAGCGCGACGACACCGAGACCGTGTTTGACGCGCTCGCTAATCCCGACAAGATCGTGCTGGTGCAGATCGCGCCGGCCGTGCGTAGCGCCTGGGGCGAGGAGCTCGGCATTCCGCGCGAGGAGGCCACCGTCGAGTGCCTGGCTTGCGCGCTGCGCCGCGTGGGCTTTGAGTACGTGTTCGATACCGATTTCTCGGCCGACCTCACCATTATGGAGGAGGGCTCCGAGCTGCTCGAGCGCCTGGGTAAGGCTGCCAAGGGCGAGGGCGACAGCCGCGGCTGGCCCATGTTCACGAGCTGCTGCCCGGGCTGGGTACGCTTTGTGAAGGCGCGCTACCCCGAGTTTGTCGACAGCCTGTCCACGTCAAAGTCGCCGCAGCAGATGTTCGGCGCCATCGCCAAGACCTACTATGCCAAAGTGCTGGGCGTGGAGCCCGAGCGCCTGTTCGTGGTGTCCGTGATGCCGTGCACGGCCAAGAAGGCCGAGTGCGCGCTGCCGAGCATGGTGGGCGAGGGCGGTGCGCCCGACGTTGACGTTGCGCTGACGGTGCGCGAGATGGTACGCATGATCCGCGCGAGCCACGTGAGCGTGGACACGCTGGTCGAGGAGCCGCTCGACACGCCGCTGGGCTTTGGCACGGGCGCGGGCGTGATCTTTGGCGCCACGGGCGGCGTGATGGAGGCCGCCGTGCGCTCGGCCTATTACCTGGTGACGGGCAAGAACCCGGATGCCGATTTCTTTACCGACGTGCGCGGACTCGACGGCTGGAAGGAAGCTGTCGCCGATATCGATGGCACTCAGGTGCGTGTTGCCGTGGCGCACGGGCTGGGCAACGCCGCCCGGCTGCTCGACGCGATTCGCGACGGCAGCGTGAGCTATGACTTTGTCGAGGTCATGGCGTGCCCCGGCGGTTGCGTCGGTGGTGGCGGTCAGCCCATCCACGACGGTTGCGAGCTGGCGGCCGAGCGCGGCAAGGTGCTCTGGGGCCTGGATGCCGCTGCGGACATTCGCTTCTCGCACGAGAATCCCGATGTCCAGGTGTGCTATCGCGAGTTCTTGGGCGCGCCGCTCTCGCCGCTGGCCGAGGAGCTACTGCATACCGACCATCATGCATGGACGATGCCCAACGAGGAGGCGTGCTAGCGATGCGCGCGTTTGATGTTGAGATGACGCGCCGAGGATTTGCCTCGGCGCTTGCCGCGGGCGCGTTGTCGCTCGCACTGGCTGGCTGTGGCGGCGGAGCTGCCTGTGCCGGGTCCGCCGCGGGCTCGGCTGCCACGGACGGCGCCGGTGCTGCTGCGGAGCCGGTCGAGGTGCACGTCGCCTCGCTCAAGGGCCCGACATCGATCGGTCTGGTGCAGTTTATGGACCAGGCGGCCGAAGGTGCCACGGACAACGAGTTCGACTTTGCGATCAGCGCCGCTGCCGACGAGATCGTGCCCAAGGTGATTCAGGGCGATATCGATATCGCCCTGGTGCCCGCCAACGTGGCGAGCGTGCTCTACAACAAGACCGAGGGCGCGGTGCAGGTCATCGACATCAACACGCTGGGCGTGCTGAGCGTGGTGACGGGCGACGCGAGTGTGGCCTCGTTTGGCGATCTGGCGGGTCGTACCGTCTACATGACGGGCAAGGGCACCACACCGGAGTACGTCATGAACTACTTGCTGGAGCGCGCGGGCCTGACCGGCCAGGTGGCGCTTGAGTTTAAGAGCGAGCCCACCGAGGTACTGTCGGCGCTGCTTGCCGATCCGTCTGCCGTGGGCGTGCTGCCCGAGCCGTTCAAGACCGCTGCCATCGCAAAGAGCGAAGGCAAGCTGTCGGCGCCGGTAAATCTGACCGATGTGTGGGATGAGCTGGCAGGTGATACGGATTCGCGCCTGCTGACGGGCGTGACCGTGGTGCGCCGTGCCTTTGCCGAGGAGCATCCCGAGGCCGTGGCGGAATTCTTGCGCTGCCATGAGGCGAGCGTGAAGGCTGTCAATGCGACGCCGGCAGACTGGGCACAGGCCGTGGTCGATGCCGGCATCGTGGACAACGCCAAGATCGCCGAAAAGGCGATTCCCGGGTGCATGCTTGTATGCCAGACGGGGAAAGATATGAAGGCGGCGCTCGGTGGGTACCTGCAGGTGCTGGCCGATGCGGACACGAGCGCCGTGGGCGGCAAGCTCCCGGCCGATGATTTCTACTACATGGAGTAGCCCGTGCATGCGTTTGCTCGACAAATGACAGAGCGTATGAAGGCGGTGGCGGCAGCAGGTGCCGTTGCCGCCTTTTGGCTTGCCGTGTGGGTGCTGGTGGCGGGTCTCGTGGCGCAGCCGTTGATTTTGCCGGGGCCGGGCGCTGTCGTGGTGGCGTTGCTGCGACTGGTATGCGATGCCGGCACATGGGCGATTCTGGCGGGCTCGGGTGCGCGAATCTTGGGCGGGTTGGCGCTTGCCGCGGCGTGCGGCGGCGTGCTGGCGGGAGTCTCGGTGCGATCGCTGACGTTTGCCCGCTTGGTGGCGCCGGCGCTTTCGTTTGTTAAGGCGACGCCGGTTGCCTGCATAGTGGTCTTGCTGCTCATTTGGTTGGGGTCGGCGCGCGTGAGCATTGTGGCCGTCTTTTTGATGGCGCTGCCGGGCGTGTATTTTTCGCTAGTCGAGGGTTTGACGCAAGCGGATAAACCGCTGAAGCAGATGTTCCGCCTGCATGGCGTGCGGGGCTGGCGACTGTTTTGCGCCCACACCTGGCGCGAGGTCCTGCCGTTTGTGCTTTCGTGCGCCCGCGCCGTGATTGGTATGAGCTGGAAAGCCGGTGTGGCGGCGGAGCTGATCGGCATGGCGACGGGCACCGTGGGCGAGCGCATCTATCAGTCGAAGCTGCTCATCGAGACCGCCGATCTGCTGGCGTGGACCGTGCTGGTCGTTGCTGCCTCGTGGGCATGCGAGCGTGTGCTGGTGTGGTTGCTGCGGGTTTCGGGGCCCGCGGCGTGGCGTGCTGCCGTGCGGGCACATGGGCGTGTTACTCGCGGGCGTTCGGGCGACCCTGCTGGCGCCGGCGCTGCGGCGGAGCTTGCGCTTGCCGTGGGCGATCGTGCGCCCTGGGCGCCGACGCTCGACGGGCTGGTGCTTCGTGTGCCCGCCGGTGGGCGCGCCTGCGTGATGGGCGCCTCGGGCGTGGGCAAGTCGACGCTGCTTGCGCTGGCGGCGGGGGAGTGCGCGCCGTGCTCCATGGTGTTTCAGGATGTGCGCCTGGTAGAGGGCGCCTCGGCTTTGGATAACGTGTTGGTGTGCGCCGACGCGCGCGCGGACGCCTCGAGTGCCGCGGCCCTGTTGCGCCGGTTGGTGCCGGGGGTCGATGTGCATGCTTGCGTGGCCGAGCTTTCGGGCGGGCAGCGCCGCCGCGTCGAGATTGCCCGCGCCCTGCTGTGCCCGGGCGTCGCGGTGATTCTTGACGAGCCCTTTACCGGCCTGGATGCCGCCGCGCGCGATGCGACGACCAAGGTCGTGCTCGACCTGCTCGACGGCCGCATGCTGTTGCTTGCCACGCACGATGCCGCTGACGCTCGGGCCCTCAATATCTCGGACATCATCACACTCTAAATATTTACTCAGCAACAAAATGATCCGTTTTTCTCCGTCCCCATAGGGGCGGGTGTGGTATTCTTTCTGCGGGGTATTACATAAGAATACCAAATAATACCAACGCCGTAGAAACAAACTCCAGATGCGGGCCAATCGGGTTGCCTTCACAGCCCGTCGCCCAGCCGCGCGGCCCGCATCTATCCGCACTACCGTCGTTTCAAAAAGGAAGCGCCATGGCAGAACACATGACCCCGGTTGTCGCGAAGGTCTTGCCCGAGGAAAAGGCAGCCTTCGCGGCGGCAACCCAGCTCGTGGGCACCACGCCGTCCAACGCCATCCGCATGTTCATCGCCGCCTTCAATCGCTGCGGCACCTTTCCGTTCGACATTTCGCCCAACGGGGCCTTTGGCAAAGACTGTCCCCAACAGCTAGTCGTTGAAGAACGTCCCCAATGACTAGTCGTTGGGAGGAGGTCGGCATGCTCAATGCGCTGGTTTGGGCGCTTGCCTGTTTTGGCGTCGTCGCTGCCGATATAGCCCTGAGCGTGGTTCTGTTTTCAGTTCTCGATGCCGTATCGGTGCTGACGGGCTATCCGATCGACAATCTCGATATCCAATGGTTCCAGGCTGCCGCTCAGACGGCGTCGTTTTTGATGGCGCTGCTGTGGTGGCGTTATCTGTGGCCGCGCTCGTTTATGGCGCGCTGGCAGGGCGAGCGCCCGCTTGGCGGGGGAGTGCGTGGGACGTGGAAACGCATTGCCTGCGTTATCGTGATCGGTCTGGCCTTGCAGGTGGTCGTTGGCTACGTGACCGACGCCGTGCTGTCGCTGTTGCCCGAGGCCGCGGCCGACTACAGCGAGCTCGTCGAGGAAACGGGCATGGGCGATACCAGCTATCTAGCCGTGCTGACCACGGTGCTCGGCGCTCCCTTTTGCGAAGAGCTGTTGGTGCGCGGCATCATTTTTGAGTTTTCGCTCCGAGCGTTTAATCCACAGTGCCGTCCGCTCTGGAAGCGCCGGCGTTGTGCAGGCGCGCAAGAAAGCGCCATGGTACCCTGGGCAGCCCCGAGCACCTGGGGTATCGCCGCGGCAATTGTGTTGCAGGCGGCGGTCTTTGGCTTTATGCACATGAACTGGGTGCAGGGCTGCTACGCGGGCGCTGCCGGCCTCATCTTTGGCTGGGTGCTCGTGACGACCGGAAAGCTCCGCTACACCATCCTGCTGCACTTTGCCTTTAACGCTGGGTCGTATCTCATGGCGTTGTTGTGGTTTGTGAACACGCCGCTCGACGTGGTAATCACGGTTACCATCGCCGGCGTCATCCTCGCGGAGGCCGTGCGCTCGCTGCGCCAAGCATGTCAGCCGGGCGCGGCGAACGCACCCTTGCGCTAGTTGCGGCGTCCGCCTCCGTTGGCGCCCTGACGGCCCTGGGCTGCGCGATTGCGCCCCGCGGTGTTCTGCGCGCGCGACATACCGCCATGTCCCTTGCTGCCCTTGGGCCCCTTGCCGGCACCACCGTGCGGTTTGCCGCCCTTCTTGCCGGTACCGTGTCCGCCACTGGCAGATGTTTCGCCCGGACGCGGGGGCACGGGGCGGATCAGGCAATGCTTGGTGTAGCCGATCAAATCGCGGCGGCCAGCCTTTTCCAGTGCCTCGCGCACCAGCTTGTAGTTCTCGGGCTTGCGATACTGGATGAGCGCACGCTGCATGGCCTTCTCGTGCGGGTCGCGCGCCACGTAGATCGGCTCCATGGTGCGCGGGTCCACGCCGGTGTAGTACATGCACGTCGACATGGTGGACGGTGTGGGGTAGAAGTCCTGCACCTGTTCGGGCATATAACCCATGTCGCGCACGGCTTCGGCAAGGTCCACGGCTTCCTTCATGGTCGAGCCGGGGTGGCTCGAGATCAGATACGGCACCACGTACTGCTTGAGTCCGTATTCGCGGTTCAGGCGCTCAAATTTACGGCAGAATGCATCGTAGACGGCGCGGCTCGGTTTGCCCATCACGGACAACACCGCGTCGCTCACGTGCTCGGGCGCTACGCGCAGCTGGCCCGAGACGTGATGCTCCAGCAGCTCGCGCAAAAACTCGTCCGAGGCATCGGCCATGGTGTAGTCAAAGCGGATGCCGCTGCGCACGAAGACCTTTTTGACGCCCGGCAGCTGACGCAGGTCGCGCAGCAGCTGCGTGTAGCCGCTCTCGTCGACCACCATGTTCTTGCATACACTCGGCCAAAGGCAGCGCTTGTTCTTGCATACGCCGTGCTTGAGCTGTTTGTCGCAGGCGGGACGGCTAAAGTTGGCCGTCGGTCCTCCCACGTCGTTGATGTAGCCCTTAAACTCGGGATCGCGCGTGAGCAGCTCGGCCTCGCGTATGATCGAGTCGTGGCTGCGCATCTGCAGCACGCGGCCCTGGTGGAAGGTGAGGGCGCAAAACGAGCACTCGCCAAAGCATCCGCGGTTGGAGCTAATGGAAAACTTGATCTCGGCAAAGGCCGGTACGCCGCCTGCCGCGTCGTAATCGGGATGCCAATCGCGTGCGTAGGGGAGTTCGGCCACCTCGTCCATCTCGTCGGTGGTGAGTGTCGACGACGGCGGGTTTTGCACCACATAGACGCTGTTGGGGTAGGGCTCTACTAGGCGATGCCCGGTGATGGGGTCCATATTCTGCTGCTGCACGTTAAAGCTGCGCGCGTAGTTGAGCTTGTCGGCGGCAAGATCGTCCCAGCTGGGCAACAGGTCGTAGTCGTAGACCTCGTCGAGCGAGCTGGTGCGGTAGACGGTGCCATTGATATAGGTAATCTGATCGACGGGCAGTCCCGCGTCGAGCGCGTCGGCGATCTCGACGATCGCGTGCTCGCCCATGCCGTAGATGAGAATGTCGGCGCCCGAGTCGAGCAGTACCGAGCGCTTGAGCTTGTCCTGCCAGTAGTCGTAGTGGGCCAGGCGGCGCAGACTTGCCTCGATGCCGCCGATGATGATGGGGGCGTCCTTGAACGTCTGACGGATAAGGTTGCCGTAGACCGTGACGGCTCGGTTGGGACGGCGCCCCTCCTCGCCACCGGGCGTGTAGGCGTCGGTGTGGCGGCGGTGCTTGGTCACCGAATAGTGGTTGACCATGGAGTCCATGTTGCCGGCGCTGACGAGAAAGCCCAGGCGCGGCTCGCCGAGCACGGTGATGCTGGCGGGGTCGGTCCAGTCGGGCTGGCAGATGATGCCCACTTTGTAGCCGTGCGCGTCGAGTACGCGGCTGACGATGGCCATACCAAAGCTGGGATGGTCCACGTAGGCGTCGCCGCAGATGTAGACAAAGTCGCACTGGTCCCAGCCGCGCGCATCCATGTCGGCGCGGCTGACGGGGAGGAACTTATCGCGGCCCGGTCGCCAGGGGCGGGCGGGCGTCGCTTGGGAATGCTTGGTGCGGGCGACCGTGGCCTGCGCCTTACCGCCACGCTTTTGCTGCTGGCCCTGTTTGCCCTGTTGACTGCGCTGGTTGTTCTGAGCGTGCTGAGGCTTTTTTGCCACGATCCCTCCCGGTGTTTGTATGCTGCACGTAATTGTAACCAGTCTTTTTGGGACGGGGCTAAAAAGACTGGTGGAGTACATGAGCTGGCGGATCGGCGCGTCGATGCGGGTGTCGTTTGTTTCCAGACTGTGTATCTGCGCGTTGGAGAACCCGTCTCGCGCGCACGCCATGTTGTCAATGGGTTACAGTATGAACGGCGGCTATGTTTCCGCCAACGCACGAGAGAGTCGTCAACAAGGAGGATGCACGACGATGCAGCGTGCCAAACAGATATCGGAGTCTATTGAGCTGGGCATCATCTTGGCGCTCGCCGGTGGCTTTATGGACGTCTATTCGTACATTGGGCGCGATCATGTTTTCGCCAACGCGCAGACAGGCAACATCCTGCTCGTGGGCGTGAGCATCTCGGAGGGCAACTGGGCACTTGCGGGACGCTACTTCTTCCCCGTGGTGTCGTTTGCCGTGGGCATTATGCTTGCCGACCTGGTGCATGAGCGGTTTGGCAGCGTGATTCACTGGCGCCAGGTAACGGTGTTCTTTGAAGCTGTCATCTTGCTGGGCGTGAGCTTTATCCCGGGCGGCAATTTCAATCTGCTCGCCAACTGCCTCACTTCGTTTGCCTGCGGTATGCAGGTAGAGAGCTTCCGCAAGATCCACGGTCACGGCATCGCTACGACCATGTGCATCGGCAACTTGCGCAACGCGCTGCAAAACGTGGACGATTACATCATCACCCACAGGCGCGGCTTTTTGGAAAACGGCCTGCTGTATTTCGGCGTGATCTTTACCTTTGTGTTTGGCGCCGTGTTGGGCAACTGGTGCATTGAGCGCATGGGCCTGCACGCCATCGTCGTGGCGAGCTTGCTGCTGTTTGTCGCGTTTGCCATCATGTTCATCGACCGCGAGCGCGACTTGCGCTTACGCTGGAAGGTTGCGGCCGAGGCTTGGAAAGAGGGCTGCCGAAAGTAACCGAATGCGGCAAAGGGGCTGTCCCTTTGCCGCAATATTTTTCATCATCTGTTGAAACGCTTTAACAATTTTGACGTTCTCACGCGTTTTTTTGTTTCAAAAGCGTTAGGATGGGACTCATAGCGTGGGGCGTAATGGGTGCCCCGCACACGATGGGAGGCTATCAATGGCTAATCGTTTCGTTCTCAATACCATCTCTTATCATGGTTCCGGCGCCATCAAGGAGATTCCCGGCGAGCTCCAGCGTCGCGGCTACAAGAAGATTTTCGTCTGCTCCGATCCCGATCTGGTCAAGTTTGGCGTTACCGCCAAGGTGACCGACGAGCTCGACGCCGCCGGCATCGCCTGGAGCCTCTACTCCGAGATCAAGCCCAACCCCACTATCCAGAACGTCAAGGACGGCGTCGAGGCCTTCAAGGCCGCCGAGGCTGACGCTATCGTGACCATCGGCGGCGGCTCCTCCATGGACACCGCTAAGGCCATCGGCATCATCATCAACAACCCCGAGTTCGCCGATGTCCGCAGCCTCGAGGGCGTTGCTCCCACTAAGAACCACGCCGTGTTCACCATCGCCGTGCCGACGACCGCCGGTACCGCCGCCGAGGTGACCATCAACTACGTCATCACCGACCCCGAGAAGGTCCGCAAGTTCGTGTGCGTCGACACCAACGACGCCCCCGAGGTCGCCGTCGTCGACCCCGACATGATGGCTTCCATGCCCGCCGGCCTGACTGCTTCCACCGGCATGGACGCTCTGACCCACGCCATCGAGGGCTACACCACCAAGGGCGCTTGGGAGCTCTCCGACATGTTCCACTTTGAGGCCATCAAGCTGATCAGCGAGAACCTGCGTGACTCCGTCGCCGAGGCCAAGTCCGGCCAGCCCGGCTCCGGCCGCGAGGGCATGGCCCTTGGCCAGTATGTCGCCGGCATGGGCTTCTCCAACGTTGGCCTGGGCATCGACCACGCAATGGCTCACACCCTGTCTGCTCACTACGACACCCCGCACGGCGTCGCTTGCGCCATGCTGCTGCCGATCGCCATGGAGTTCAACAAGCCGGTTTGCGCTGAGCGCCTGGCCAAGGTTGCCGTTGCCATGGGTGTTGACACCACGGGCATGAGCACCGACGAGGCTGCCGACGCCGCTATCGCCGCCGTCAAGCAGCTTTCCGCCGACGTGAATATCCCGCACGTCTGCGAGGCCATGAAGGCTGACGAGATCGAGGTCCTGGCCAAGGACGCCATGGCCGACGCTTGCTTCCCGGGCAACCCGCGCGAGGCGACGCTCGACGACGTCATCGAGCTCTTCAAGAAGATCTGCCCGGCTGCTTAACCCAGTTTGGTGGTCCTTCGCCCGTAGGCGTATGGTCTTTTGACGTGCCGCTGGCCCCGCCGTGCTACGCACGGCGGGGCTTTTTGTGCTGCGTCGATGCCCTGAGACGGACAAAACCAAGGCGTACTGCCCGCTGCGGATAGGTGGTGCACTTCCCTGCGTGCATTTTTGGGAGTATTCAGCAAGC
>DBFMRS010000162.1:0-8275 GCA_048387515.1 Collinsella sp. | reverse complement strand
CCATCTGAGTAACCGAGGGGAGGGCGCACATGGGAATGACTGGTGCATACGAGCGCAATCTCGATGCAAAAGGTCGTCTATCCCTGCCTGCACCCCTTCGCGAGGAGCTTGGAGAGCACGTTCGCGTGTTTAAAGCCCTGGATGTCGATGCTCTGTACGTGTTCTCTGCCGAGGCCTTCGATAAGTGGGTCGAAGGACTCTTCGCGGGTCGTGAGGGCCACGAGGGTTTTAACCCGCGTGACATTAATGACCAGAAGCTCATGAGGGCGATCAACAAGCGCACCACGTCGATGGACGTGGACAGCGCCGGTCGTATCGGTCTTTCCGAGTCTCTCCGCAAGCAGGCGAACCTCGACCGCGAGGTTACGGTTGTGGGCAACTACGACCACCTTGAGGTTTGGGATCGCGCCGCGGCCGATGAGGACGATGACGATGAGGCCCTGCTGGACCTCTTCTTCTCGTAAGGGCAAGGCACGGGTAACGGATGGAGCGTGGGATCTTGACACAAGAATATCGGCATGAACCTGTCATGCTCGGCGAAGTGCTTGAGTCGCTGCGGCTAAAGAGCGGCTCCGTTGTCTGCGATTGCACCCTTGGCGGTGCCGGCCATTCGGTAAAGATGGCCGCGCAGGTGGGGGAGACGGGCCTTTTGCTCGGCGTCGATCAGGACGACATGGCCCTCGAGGCCGCTGGCGCCCGTCTGGACCGCGAGGTTCCCGGAGTTCCGCACCAGCTGCTGAAGGGCAACTTCGGCGACTTGGACGAGCTGCTTTGCTCGGCCGAGGTGCCCGGGGTCGATGGCTTCCTGTTCGATTTGGGCGTTTCGTCACCGCAACTCGATATCCCTGGCAGGGGCTTTTCGTATAACGAGGACGCCCCATTGGACATGCGGATGGATCCGGGTAATAACACCTTAAACGCAGCTGAGGTCATCAACACCTATAACGAACACGACCTCGCCCGGATTCTACGCGTCTACGGCGAAGAGAAGTTTGCCTCGCAGATCGCGCGCGAGATCGTGCGCCGCCGCGAGCAAGAACCGATCGAAACCACCGGCCAATTTGTCGAGATCATCAAGGCGGGTATCCCGGCTGCCGCTCGTCGGCATGGCGGACACCCGGCCAAGAAAAGTTTCCAGGCCATTCGCATCGAGGTCAATCACGAGCTCGATGTGCTCGAACGAGGGCTTGATGCCGCCACCAGGTGGCTCAACCCGGGCGGACGTATCTGCGTCATCTCGTATCACTCGCTCGAGGACCGTATCGTAAAGAACCACTTTAAGGAGATGAGCCAGGGGTGCACGTGTCCGCCGGAGATTCCGGTGTGCGTGTGCGGCAACGTGCCGATACTCAAGGTCATCACCCGCAAACCCTTGGTTGCCCAGCCTGATGAGGTTGAGCGCAACCCTCGGGCGAGATCAGCCAAAATCCGCGTGGCGCAGCGTCTGTAGGCGCGACCGCGCGATATTGGACCTCCCGCTCGCACCATAAACGAAGCTTAAACACACTACCAACGTACTCGGGATGGGAGGCGGCATATCATGGGCTACAACACTTCAAGCGCAGCACTTGCCTATGATATGAACGCCATGCCCGCCTATCGTGAGACGCCGCAGGCCCCCGTTGCTCCCCGTGAGCAGCGCACGCCGCGCTTTGATGTCTACACGGGCGCGGGCCGTCAGGCAAACCAGGCGGTAAGCCCGGTTTTCATGAGCGTTCTTAAAACGTTTTGCATCATTGCGGCTATCTTCATGACGATCGGCGTCGCCCGCGTGGCACTCGCCGGCGTTACGGCCCAGGTGCTCAACAGCAACGCCGAGCTTACCAACACGCTCGAAAAGGCGACCGATGAGAGCTCCGACCTGGAGGTCATGCATTCGGTCTATGGCGCCGACACGCGCATTCGCGACCTTGCGGGCGCTTATGGCATGGTGGAGCCCAGCGAGAGCGTTACACTTGACTTTTCGCAGGATGCAGCCGCGGGCGCCAACGCGACCGCGACCGCTCAGTAGCAAGACGGTAGCTGAGTATGACAAATGACTATCGCCGCGGTTCCGATGGGGGCCGCGGTTCTGGACGTCCCTCGTCGCGGGGACGTTCTGGTTATCAAGGAACGGGTCGGCAATCTTACAACGCCGGGCAGTCCCGTGGCAACGACCCGGCGTCGCGACTTCGCGGCTCGGACGGCCCTCAAATGCATAACACCAGGTCGCGCAAGAGTTCGTCGACCGAATGGCTCACAGGCACGCCTCTGCCTCGCCGCAAAGCCATCATGGGCTTCATCGGGCTTGGTTTGGGCTTGGGCGTCTTTCGCCTTGCCGACTATCAAATTGTCGAAGGCGATAAACTGCGCGAGCGTGCCGATGCGCGCCGCCTGCTTGCACAGACCCTCTATGCCAAACGCGGCACCATCTACGACCGCAACGGTAACGTGCTGGCGTCGTCGGTCGAATGTCGCAACATCGCCGTGAACCCGCAGCTTGTCGAGGATGTTGACAAGACGGTGTCGGCGCTGGTCAAGGCAACTGGAATCGATAAAAAGACCTGCCGCAAGCTCGTCGAGTCCGATGGCACCTGGGTGTATATCAAGCGCCAGGTGGACGAAGACGATGCTGCGGCGCTGGAGAAGAAGAACCTGCCCGGCGTGCTTTTTGAGCAGGCCACGAAGCGCGTATATCCATACGGCAATCTGGCATCGCAGGTGCTGGGTGTAGTGAATGTAGACAACGACGGCTTGACGGGTCTCGAAAAGCAATACAACAAGCTTCTGACCGGCACGAATGGTACCCTCGTGCGCGAGCGCGCGAGGGACGGCAGCTATATCGCGGGCGGTGCCTATAAAAAGGTGGCTGCGGTCGACGGCGTTGACATCGTGACGACGCTCGACGTCAATATGCAGCGAGCGGCTGAGGATGCTTTGGCGGAGGCTGTCGAGAAGACAAAGGCCAAGAACGGCTCGGCTTTGGTCACCGACCCCACGACTGGTGAAATTCTCGCCGCCTGCTCGTACCCGACCTACGACCAGACCGATCTGGAAAACGCCAAGACCGAGGATATGAACTTGCGCCTGGTCACCGACGCCTACGAGCCCGGCTCGGTCTTTAAGACGCTCGTGGCGGGCGCCGGCTTCGACTTGGGCGTCGTGCGATCGAGTACGTCGTTTGAGGTGCCGGCGAGCATCAAGGTGGGTGACGATACCGTCACCGATGCCGACAAGCGCGACTATGCCATGACCATGGATGTGCGCGAGATGATGCGCCGTTCGTCCAACGTGGGCTTTGTCCTGGTGGGGCGCAAGATCGGTGCGGATGACTTTGCCGCCTATGTGGACAAGTGGGGCATAGGTCACAGCTCCGGTGTCGATTTTCCGGGCGAGAGCCTGGGCATCGTCAAGGAGCGTGACCAGTATGACGGCGCCACGCTGGGTTCGATGAGCTTTGGACAGGCGCTGTCCGTCTCGCCGATTGAGATCGCACGTGCCGTGGGCGGCATCGCCAACGGCGGCGTGATGATGACCCCGCACTTCTATAAGTCCAGCAAAGGCGACGAGAAGGACTGGGGCGAAGGCGAGCGCGCGATTTCGGAGGACGCCGCATCCCAGGTGACATCGTGCATGCAGACGGTCGTGTCCGAGGGAACGGGCGTTGGCGGCGCGGTTGACGGCTATGACGTGGCGGGTAAGACCGGTACGGCCGAACGAGCCGACGAGAACGGCGGCTACCTCAAGGAGAACTACATGTCGTCCTTTATGGGCTTTGCACCGGCACAATCGCCCAAGGTGCTGTGCTATATCACGCTCGACGGAACGCCGAGCGGCTCAGATGCCGCTGCGGTGCCGTTCCAGTCCATTATGGCCAACGCGCTCGACGTGCTGGGTATCCCGCACACGAAGTAGGGGGTTACAATCTTTGGGGCGTGGTTTGTTGTCCCATATGAGGGGTGTTCACATGCCCTGCACCACGCATGCGCGGCGCTGGGATACAATACGCCGATAGCATTATTAGGTTTACAGGGGAGCTGCAATGATAGAGATCGCCGTCAACAACCTCGCGGCCGCAACAGGGGCCCGAACCGTGACGGGAGAAGCCGATCAGGTATGCCGCGGGTGCGTTATCGACTCGCGCCAGGTCGAGGAAGGGACGATTTTCGTCGCCTTTCCCGGTGAAAACGTCGACGGCAATGATTTTGCTTCCCGTGCCGTCCAGTCGGGTGCCGGCGCCGTCGTGATGACGCGTGAGCCCGAGGCCGAGCTGGTCTCGCTGGCGCAGGACAAGGGCTGTGCCATCTTGCTGACCGATGATCCCGAGGAGTTTCTGCTGCGTTTGGCGCACACGTACCGTCTGGAGCTTGGCTGCCTGGTCGTTGGTATTACCGGTTCCATCGGCAAGACGACGACCAAGGACGTGCTCGCCGCTGTGCTCGCCAAGCGCTATCGTGTCTGGGCCACCAAGGGCAATTTCAATAACCTGATCGGCATGCCACTCACGGTGCTTTCCGCTCCGGCCGATACCGAGGTCCTGGTGCTCGAGATGGGCATGAACCATTTCCACGAGATCGAGCGCCTGTCCCAGTCCGCCAATCCCAACCTTGCCATCGTGAGCAAGATTGGTACCTCTCATATCGGCATTTTTGGTAGCCGCGAGAACATCGCCCGCGCTAAGGCCGAGATTGTCCAGGGTATGTGCGCCGCTGGCGACTTCTTGCCGCTGCTGGTTTTGGGCGGCGAGGACGACTTTACGCCGTTCATTCGCGATACGTTCGCCCAGCCTGCTGGTATCGACGTGATGCTGGCCGGCGTCTCGGACGATGATGAGGTCCGTGCCCGCGACGTTCGAGTTGATGACGAGGGCCGTCCGGTCTTTACGCTCGATTTTGGTCAGGGCGAGACAATCGATACCATGCTTGCCATCCCCGGCGTGCAGTCCGTCCCAAATGCCGTTAAGGCCGCCGCGGTTGCCTATCGCCTGGGCGTGACGCCCGAGCAGATCGATGCTGCCTTTAGGGGCCTTACGATCACCGGTCACCGCCAAGAGATCAAGCGCGCCAAGAGCGGTGCCCGCGTCATCGACGATTCCTATAACGCCAGTGCCGAATCCATGGCTGCTGGCCTCGATCTGCTGTGCTCGCTTTCGTGCACGGGGTCTCGCATGGCGATCCTGGGCGAGATGGGCGAGATGGGCGATGAGGCTCCTCGCATGCATGAGCTCGTGGGCGCCTATGCCGCCGCCAAGAAGCTCGACATGCTGGCGTGCGTGGGTGGTGAGCTGGCCCAGCTTATGGCCGATGCCGCGCGCATGATGGGCATGGACGAGGACCGCATCCAGGTGTTCTCCGATTATCAGCAGGTGCTCGACCGCATGGGCGGCGCGCTTGAAAAACATGATGTTGTACTGGTCAAGGGTTCCCGTTTTGTTGAGCTCGACCGCTTTGTGGAAGGTGTGTGCTAGCCCATGTTCGGCAATCCCTCGTATCCAACGTATCAGGCTTTTTTGGGGCTTGGCATCGCCGCTGCCATTGCGCTGCTGCTCATGCCGTGGTGGATCAAGCTGCTCAAGGTCGAGGGTATCGGCCAGCAGGTTCGTGCCGACGGCCCCAAGCGTCATTTGGTTAAGCAGGGAACGCCCACCATGGGTGGCGTTGTCATCCTCGTCGCGATCTCGCTGACCTGTCTGCTGATGGGCAAGCTCACCACCGAGCTCGTGCTCGTGCTGCTCGCCACGCTGGCGACCGGCGTGCTGGGCCTGATCGACGACCTGACCTCCGTTACGCATGGGCGCTCGCTCGGTCTGACGCCCCATGCCAAGATGATCGGCCTAACCATTATCTGTGTCACCTTTACGGTACTTGCCGTTAACTGGTGCGGCGTCGCCCCCGAGATTCGTTTTCCCGGTGGGTTGACGATCGACCTTGGCGTGCTTTCGACCACTATCTGCGGCCTTTCGTTCCCGTGGCTCTACATTGTCTTTTGCTGGCTGATGATCGCCGGTCTTTCTAATGCCGTGAACCTGACCGATGGCCTTGATGGTCTTGCTGGCGGCACCTCTATGATTGCCATGCTCGCCATGGCTGCCATGGCGTTTTTGCACGGAGACGTGAACCTGTCCATCTTCTGCACCGCGTGTGCCGGTGCCTGCTTGGGCTTTCTGTGGTTCAACTGCTATCCGGCGAGCATCTTTATGGGCGATACCGGCTCGCTTGCCCTGGGCGCCGCGTTTGCCTGCACGTCCATCATGACCAACACCGAGGTCGTCTCCCTCATCATCGGCGGCCTGTTTATCGTTGAGACCCTGTCGGTCATGATTCAGGTTGTCTACTTCCACTTTACGCACAAGCGCGTCTTCCTTATGGCGCCCATCCATCATCATTTCGAAAAGAAGGGCTGGGCCGAGACCAAGGTCGTCATCCGTTTTTGGATTATCGCTGCGGCCTTTGGTGCCGTTGGCCTTGCCCTGTTCTTCCAGTTGGGATAGTGGTCTTTCATGCCTCTTGCTGATGTCTTTAGCCTGCTCGTTTTGGGTCAGGGCAAATCCGGTCTCGATGTCGCCCGCTGGGCGCTGGCACATCCCGAGCGCGTAAGTGCCGTTACCGTGTATGGCGGTGGCACCTCTGAGCCCAATGACGCCACGCGTGCGCTCGAGGCTGCTGGTGCGTCGTTTGTCTATGGGACCGAACAGGTCGAGGGCGCCTATGACGTATGCGTGACGTGCCCGGGCATCTCGGAGTTCTCGGGCTTCTTTAAGGCTGGGCGCGAGCATGCCGCCCAGATTATGGGTGAGCCCGAGTTTGCCTATCGCCTGTCGCCCGATAACTGGATTGCCATCACGGGCACCAACGGCAAGACGACCACCACGTCGCTGACTGATTATCTGCTTAAGGCTGCCGGCGAAGCCAGCGTTGCTGTCGGCAACATCGGCGAGCCGCCGGTCAACGAGATTGACGGCCGAGCCCACAACGAGTGGTTTGTGGCTGAGCTCTCGAGCTATCAGATTGCTACGACAACCGAGCTCCACCCCCGCGTGGCGGTGCTGCTCAACATCACTCCCGACCACTTGGGCTGGCATAAGAGTCATAAGAACTATGCGCTTGCCAAGATCAAACTGTTTGACAATATGGTCGATGACGATCTGGTGGTTGTCGACGTCGAAGACGCCGGCATTCACGAGTTCGATGAGTACATCTACACGCCGGGTCGTCGCATCTGCAAGGTTGCCTTTGACGAGCCTGAGGGCGAGGATGCCGCCTTTGTGCGCGATGGCAAGATGATCGTGCGTCTGAAGGGTGTCGAGACCCCGCTCATCGCTACATCCGAGCTCAAGATCTCGGGCCATCACAATGTCATCAATGCCCTGTGCGCTGCTACGGCTGCCTTGGCAGTCGGTGCCGATGTCGACGGTGTCTGCCGCGGTCTGGCCTCGTTCCAGCCGCTCGAGCACCGCGTGGAGCCGTGTGGCGAGATTGACGGCGTGCGCTACGTCAACGATTCCAAGGCGACTAACACCGATGCGGTCGAGAAGGCACTGACGGCATTTCCCGATGACGACGTGATCTTGCTGCTCGGCGGCCACGATAAGGGCACTCCGCTCACGGACTTCGCGCGCGTCGTTATGGACAACGTGCGCTCGGTCGTCTGCTTTGGCGATGCGCGCGAGCGCTTCACCGCCGCTATGGACGAGGCTGATGTCGATGGCGATGTGGATATCGCCCAGGCGGATGACCTGCGCGACGCCGTGGACGTTGCCCGTTCGCTTTCGAGCCGTGGTGACGTGATCTTACTTTCTCCTGCCTGCTCTTCGTTCGATGAGTTCTCGGGCTATGAGGAGCGCGGCCGCGTGTTTAAGGACTACGTGGCTCAGCTTGCCGCTACAGCGAAATCACAAATGGAATAGGGGTTGCGGTGAGAGAGGAGAGCCCCCGACAAGGTATGAGGAGGCCCGACTCGGACCGTGCTTCCTCACGTCGCACCACACCGCGTTCCAGCCGCGGCGGGCAGTCGTTTAGCGAACGCTATATTGCCGGCGTTCCCGCCCGTATCATGCGCCCCCGTTTGATATTCATGGCCTGCTTGTTTACCTTGGTATGCTTTGGCCTGCTGATGGTGTACTCGGCGTCTTCGGTCGAGGCGCTGCACGAGAATGGCTCGGCGACGTTTTTTCTGGGTCGACAGGCCGCGTTTGCCGTGGTCGGTGTTCTGGCGCTGATTGCCATCGTGCGCGTTTTGCCGGACAGCTGGTTTGGGGAGGATGTGCTCAGGATCTTCCTTATCGGCATGATAGGGC
>DBFMRS010000161.1:0-3443 GCA_048387515.1 Collinsella sp. | reverse complement strand
TTGACGGCCTTCTCGCCGTCGGCCTGGTCATCCTCGGCCTTGCTGGCAAGCGGCAGCTCCTTGGTCGAGAAATCCTTGCAGCCAAGCTCGACACCCTGGGTAACGGACTTGCCGTAGGACGCGTTGGCGCCGGTCAGCGGGCCGATGGTGCCGATCTTAAACGAAGCGTCGCCCGAAGCGGAACCGCTATCGCCGCCGTTGGAGGAGCAGCCGGCTAGAATGGACATCGCCCCCAGACCTGCTGCGCTCGCGATAACGCTCCTGCGATTCATAACAGGGTTCAATGACTTACCGGTGAGGCTCGACATGCGGCTCTCCTCTCAAATCTCGTCGGGTTTCGGTTACCCGACAGGCCATCCTTCGCCGTGTTCGGCGTTCGCAAAATACTAGACGCTTTAGTTAAGGAAAGTGGCGATTATTTCAACTTTTCTTTGGATTTGTTCATTTATCCATAATTCTGCGTATTTCTATTATTTTATGCAGTAATGCCACTTTATTGTGTGAAAGTAATGTTTCCGTTCTGTTACAGGCGTCCTTGCTCTGAATAAAACGGCCCGCCAGTCTCGATGTATATGCACTTAGGCGGCGATGTACTTACCGTCCTGAATCACATAGGCCGTAGCAGGCTTTTCGACCTGACCTTCGTCATTCCACGTTAGCTCGCCGGTCAGGCCGTCGATCTTGATCTTGCGCATGGCCTTGGCAAGGTCGCCGGCAATGTCGGCGCCGTCGGCCGTAATGTCGATGTCTGCCTTGTCGATGGCCTCGACGATGGCGTGGACGCAATCGTAGGCGTCGGCGGCAAACTGGTTAGGCGTCTCGTCGTAGGCGTCCTTATATGCCTTGACGAAGTCGGCATTCTTCTCGTCGTCGGCAGAGAACGGGGTCATAAGCAGCACGCCCTCGGCAAGAGAGGTATCGAAGCCTTCCACAGAGAGCAGGCCGTCCATGCCGTCGGTACCCATGAGCGTCATGTCGTAGCCCATGTCCTTGGCGTTCTTGAGCAAAACGGACGCCGGCGTGTAGTAGATCGGCGCAAAGATGAGCGTGGCGCCGGCCTCCTTGGCCTTGGTGAGCTGGTTGGTAAAGCTCGTGGAGGAATCGTCCTTAAAGGTCTCGGTATCGACGATATCAAGTTTGGACTCCTTGGCCTGCTCGGCAAAGGCATCGGCAACACCCGAGCTGTACGTATCGCCGGAGTTGTAGAACAGGGCGATCTTGGCGTCCGCGTACTTCTCGGCCAAGAACTTCGCGGCGCTGGCGCCCATGGTGGGATCGGTGAAGCAAACCTGAAAGACCGTGGTCTTATCCTTGGTGACGTCGAGAGACGAGGCCGAGGGCGTGACCATGAGCATGTCGTCGGCAATCTCGCCCGAGACAGCGACGGCAGCACCGGTGGTGACCGGACCGACGAGCGCCTGCATGCCCCAGTCACACAGGGTATTGAAGGCGTTGATAGCCTTCTCGCCGTCAGCGACGTCATCCTCGGACTTAAGCGAGAGTTTGAGGTCCTTGGTCGAAAAATCCTTGGCGGCGAGCTTGGCACCCTTCTCGGCCGAAACGCCATAGGTTGCCGCGGCGCCGGTCAGAGGGCCGATGACACCGATCTTGAAGGTCTTGCCGTCATCGGCGGAGCCGCCGTCCGAGCCACCCGACGAGCAACCAGCGAGTGCCGCGGTGCTGCCAAGCGCCGCGGCACCGGCGAGAAAGTTCCTACGGCTGAGCGTGCTGTTGATGTTGAACATGGTGTCCCCCTTTTTTTCGCTGGCCGCAGCGCGGCCGTCTTGCGGTACGGGGCAAACCTTATGGCGCAAACGTTGACAGTTTGTTACGGAGTTCCGTTTGTAGCGAGCATGTTTCCAATGTTTCCGCAGCGTTTCGGGGGTGCCGTTTTGTGCGACTCCTGTTGCCTGGCGAGCACGCGCCCTCGGTTCACGCTAGAATGCACTCAACCTTTAAGCGGTTAATCCATCCATAAGATGCACGAAGGAGCTATCTATGAGCGAACCCCTGCGCACCGTGAACGTCGGCCTCATCGGTCTGGGAACCGTCGGCGGCGGCGTGGCCCGTCTGATCAAGAGCCACCACGATGAGTACCTGGCCGCCTACGGCATCGACCTTAAGCTGACCCGCGCCTGCGCGCTTGCCTGGGAGCAGGCCGAAGCTGCCGGTATTGAGCGCGAGGCCTTTACGAGCGACTGGCACGACGTCGTCACCGACCCCGCCGTCGATATCGTCGTCGAGCTCATCGGCGGCGAGCACCCCGCGACCGAAATCTTCACCACCGCCTTCGAGAACGGCAAGCACGTCGTCTCTGCCAACAAGGCCCTGCTGGGCCGTCATGTCGAGACGCTCGCCGAGAAGGCGCGCGCGTGCGGCGTGCAGATTAAGTGCGAGGCCAGCTGCGGCGGTGGCATCCCCATTGTCAGCACGCTTGAGCATGACCTGGTGGGCAACAAGATCCTGACCATCGCCGGCATCCTTAACGGCACCACCAACTACATCCTGTCGCGCATGGACGCCGAGGGCGCCGATTACGCCGACGTGCTCGCCGACGCACAGGCTAAGGGCTATGCCGAGGCCGACCCGTCCGCCGACGTCGACGGCTTCGACGCCGCCAGCAAGACGGCGATCCTCGCTTCCATCGGCTTTGGCACCCGCGTTACCACCGACGATGTGTACCAGCAGGGTATCCGTACCATCGGTGCCGAGGACATCGCCCAGGCCCGTGAGCTCGGCTACACCATTAAGCTGCTCGGCATCGCCCGCAACACCGACGCCGGCGTCGACGTCCGTGTGCATCCCACGCTGATCCCCGCCGACCACATGCTTGCCAAGGTCAACGGCGCCATGAACGCTGTCTACGTGGTAGGCGACGCCGTGGGCGAGACCATGTTCTACGGTGCCGGCGCAGGCTCCTTCCCCACCGCGAGCGCCGTCGTGGGCGATATCCTGTCGCTCTCCGAGCAGATCAGCCGCGGCGTGGCTCCGCTGCCCGAGATTGAGCCCTATGGCCACAACCTCGCCTTTAAGCCCATGGACGAGCTCCAGACCAAGTACTATGTGCGCCTGAAGGTCGCCGACCGCGTGGGCGCCCTGTCCGAGACGGTCGACATCTTTGCCAAGCACAACATCTCGATTTCGCTCATCAACCAGGTCGAGGACGGCAAGTCGGGCGTCAACGATGCCTGCTCGGTCATCTTCCTGACGCATCGCGCGCTCGAGAAGGACGTCCAGGCTGCCGCCGCCGAGCTTGCCAGCGTCGACTGCGTGGCCGAAGTCGCCAACGTCCTGCGCATCGAGGACGTTGAGGCCTGGACCGAAGGCGTCATGGCCAACTAGTTCGGTTTACACCCCACAACGCATTTGCTCGAAGGGCTCCCGTCCGATGTGGGACGGGAGCCCTTTTGTCTCCTGCCCCAAGCACAACGGCAGAGTACATT
>DBFMRS010000160.1:0-3151 GCA_048387515.1 Collinsella sp. | reverse complement strand
AAACAGGATGACGGCGGCTTCCTCGGCGGCGGCGAGGGCCTGGTCGCGAATGGACGTGGCAAAGACGTCATCGCTCTTGAGCGGTTCGATGCCGCCCGTGTCGACGATGGTGAACTCGCGGCCGTTCCAATCGGCCGTGTGGTATGAGCGGTCGCGCGTGACGCCGCGGGACTCGTGGACGATGGCGTCCGAGGTCTGGGCCAGGCGGTTAACGAGCGTGGACTTGCCCACGTTGGGGCGTCCGACGACGGCGACGATAGGTTTCATCTGCACTCCTTTAATGGGTAGGGTCAGTGGAAGTGTTAGAGTCGGCAGGCACAATGCCAAGGATGTGCTCCAGGGTATCGAGCAGCTCATGCGGCATGGTCGACACCACATGAACCTCGGCGCCGCGACTGGTAAGGCTTGCGAGTAAATCGTCACGATGATACTCGTCAAGCGTCATGCCGTCAGCGTTGAACATGAGCTTAGGCACAAAGAGCATAACCCCCGAGAGGTCCTGCGGCAGCTGTTCCAGAATGTCGCAGGCGACGATGAGGCCGGTCACGTCCACGTTGCCGCCAAAGTAGCGGTTCTTGATGGCCGTGACGGTGCCGGCGAGTCCCTTGGGCGATTCCACAAAGCGGGCTACCGTATCGCGTGCGCTGGCGCCCGAGAGGCACAGCAGGTGCTGGCCTCGGGCGGCGATGGCCTCGCGGACGCGACGCAGGCGCTCGGCGTCGGCGGCAAGCACATCGTCGGTCTCGTCCAGATACGAGCGGATCATGCCAATGCCGTCGTAGTATTGCGGGTAACCGTCGTAAAAGTCTGCCTCGGGAGGATCGATGCCGGCGTCCAGATAGAACTCGTCGCTCATCTGGAAGGTGTGGCGGCCAAAGCGCTCATAGGCGCGGTCCTGGAACGGTCGGATCATGGCAATAGTCTCGCGCGCCAGCTCGGGCTTGTCGCTGTAGGACCAGCTAAAGCGATTCTGGTGCTTAGTAAAGCCCAGAGGCACAATGCCCAGGCTGGTGATTTGCTCGTGCTCCTCGCAAAAGCGCAGGGTCTTTTCCAGCTCCTCGCCGTCATTCATGCCGGGGCACAACACGATCTGCGCGTGAATCTCGATGCCGGCGGCCATGATGGCCTCGAGCACATCCATGCCGCGCTGGGCGTTGCGGCCCATCATGCGTCGGCGGACATCGGGGCTCACGGCGTGGACCGACACGTTCATGGGGCTCATGTTGCGTTGGATGACGTTTTGCACGTCCTCGTCGGTGAGGTTCGTGAGCGTGACAAAGTTGCCCTGCAAAAAGCTCAGACGATAGTCGTCGTCGCGGATGTAGAGCGTGGAGCGGCCGCCCTTGGGCAGCATGGTCATAAAGCAGAACACGCAGGCGTTCACACAGGTGCGCATACCATCGAAGATGGGGCCATCGAATTCAAGGCCCCAGTCCTCTCCCGGGAAGCGGTCGAGCTCGACGGGGGTGACGCTGTTGTCGCGCGGGTCGAAAACCTCGAGGTCGACGGTGTCGTCGTCGGCCTCCCAGAGCCACACGATCATGTCGGTGAGCGCCTCACCGTTGACCGTGAGCACGCGCATGCCCGGCTCGATACCCACATCCCACGCGGGCGATTCGGGACGCACGTTCTTTACGAGCGCGCCCTCACCCGGCTCGGGGTCGCGGCTGCGCCCGTAATCGGCCACCTCGGCGGCGTATGCGGGTACGGTCTGGTCCATGATTAGCGGCAAAGCTCCTTGATGCGCTCGACGGCGCGCTCGATGTGTTCTTGCGGGGTGGAGGCTCCGGCGGTGATGCCGATGTGGTGAGCGTCGGTAAACCAAGCGGTCTCAAGCTCTGAAGCTTCCTCGATGTGATGCGTGCGCTCGCAGGCGTCTGCGCAAATCTGCGCCAGGCGGCGGGTGTTGCCCGAGTTCTTGCCGCCCACGACGACCATGCAGTCGCAGCGGTTGGCAAGTGTGGCTGCTGCCTGTTGACGTTCACTTGTGGCAGCGCAAATGGTGTTGATCACACGCAGCTCCTGCACGCGCGGGGTGATAGCTGCCACGACCTCGGCGAGGTTCTGCGCGGTCTGGGTGGTCTGCACGACGAGGCCTACCTTGCCCTTGAGCGACAAGGCATTGGCGTCGGCGGCACAGCTCACGACCTGTGCATCTTTGCCGGCGTGGCCAAGAATGCCCTCGACCTCGGGGTGACCCGGCTCGCCTACGACCACCACGCGGTAGCCCTCGCGCACCAGGCGCTCGGCTGCCATATGGACTTTCTTCACGTAGGGGCAGGTGGCGTCGACCACGTTTAGGCCGCGCTTGCGGGCAGCATCGATTACCTGCGGCACCACGCCGTGGGCGCGGATGATCACGGTGCCGGTTGCGGCGTCGTCCAGGGTTTCGGCCAAGCCAACGCCTGCCTCAGCGAGCTCGCGTACCACGATGGGGTTATGGATGAGCGGACCCAAGGTATGAACCTGAGTGCACTCCCCTGCCTGCGGCGCGGCGGCCAGCGCCATATCGAGCGCACGCTGTACGCCGTAGCAAGTGCCGGCGTGTGCTGCGATCTCGATGGTAGTCGCTGTTGCCTGGTCGGACGCGGTCGCGGCAGTGTTCGTAACGTTCTCGCTCATGGCTAGAACCTGCCCGGATGCTCGGCGCACAGCTCGTCTCGCATAGCGTAGACGCGGTTCATGGCCTCGGACTCAAACCATTCCAGGCGCTCCGTGCGCTTAAGCCCAGCCGGTGCGTCGGAAAGCGAGACGGCCTTGCCGGCGCGGATCCAGCACTTCTTGGGACGCATGAGCTTTTTGCCTGCGGGCGTGATGTCGGACCAGCCGCAGATGGCGAGCGGGTTGACGGGCGCCTTGCCCATCTGGGCGATGAGCGCAAAGCCGCCGTGGACCTCGGGCTTGATCTCGCGCGAGCGGATGCGCGTGCCCTCGGGGAAGATCAGAACGTCCTCGCCGCGCTGCAGCGCATGCTGGGCGGCGCGCAGACACTTCATATCGGCAGTACCACGCTCCACGGGGATGCCGCCCACGCGGCTAAAGGCCCAGCGTACGATCTTGCTCTTGGCGAACTCGGACTTAAAAATGGGGCGAATGCGGCGGCCGCCAAAGAACAGCGCCGTCTCTACGGCCAAGAGCTCGGCCATTGAGG
>DBFMRS010000159.1:0-17155 GCA_048387515.1 Collinsella sp. | reverse complement strand
CGGAAGCTAAGCCCCATCGCGCCGAGAGTACTGCGGGGTCAGCCCGTGGGAGGCCAGGGCGCCGCTGACCGGTGGACGGCACCGAGCCGTGCGCTTGAACTGAGAAGGGGGAGGCCTCGCGGCCTCCCCCTTTTTGCGTTTGATACACCACAATGTAGTTGCATTCACCTCTAGCCCGGTTGGGCTTATGAGTAATGAGCTTTTATTTAAAGACAATAAATCGAATCACAAGGGCAACTGCTATGACCACAATGATTAAAAGTAGCAATTGGAGTCGATGCTGCTTACGTCGTTTACTTGATGAGACGAAGATCGTTTTCCCTTGTTTTGGCGTCTCGAGATAACGAGCCGAATGCGTTAAGGTTTGCTTAGGTCGAGGACCTCTTTGCTGTCGAGTTTTGGGCGTTTTCGTCGGGTCGTCATTGATCGCGCTGTTTTTTGATAACGGTGCATCTTTCAGATATACGGGATCGCTCGATGCTACGCCCATGTGCTTACGTCCCGTCTGGGCATCCTCGAGCGTTTGATAGCGATTTCTCGTCACATACTCGGGCTCTGCATCATTAATGGGCTCTTGCGAGATGTGGGGGCGATGGAACCGTGGCGGCTGCGTGGAAGTATCTCCCCCCTGCGTCGGCATTAACATATTGTTCTGGTTTTGGTCGTCCATGATGCCCTTTAGCTCGTTGCCAACAACGTGTACGCGCTCATTGTAAGCCCCTTGTTATTTGTAGCTGTGGACATACTCGTTATTTAAGCTCTGGTTCAAAGAACCTTAACCTTCCTAAAACCTTAGTGCTACACACTTAGATATGCTTATAGTACTGGACTCAAAGAACTTTATAGTCGATGTATATATGAGCATCGGGTGGGCATATATAAGAGCGTCAAAAGAAGTCCCAGTCACCTAGAAGATGACTCGGCAGTCCTATAAAGGAGTGGTAAACATGGCAAGCATGGTTCCTTATCGTTCGGTTTTTGGCGTTCGTCCCTCTGCAAGCTCGCTGTTCGATCTGTTTGATGATATGAGCGACCTAGCGAACAACTCGATTGCCTCTAAGGCGTTTCCCGTTGACGTTGAGGATAAGGGCGACGGCTATGAGGTCAAGGCTTATCTGACCGGCGTCGCCAAGGACGATATCGATGTCGAGCTTAACGAGGGTCGTCTGTCCATTAGCGTGAATGTCGAGGAAGACGAGGAGAACGAGGGCAAGAACTTCCTGCAGAAGGAGTTCAGCTCGTACAGCGCGACGCGTGGCGTGTATCTAAAGGACGCTTCGAGCGAGGGCCTCTCAGCTAAGTACGCTGACGGCATCCTGACCGTTACGGTCCCCAAGATCGTCGAGAAGAAGAACGTTACGAAGATCTCCATCGACTAACTTCGTTGGTGTTCTGCGCTATTAAAAGACAGCAAAAGGGGCTGGGAAGCGATTCTCGGCCCCTTTTGCTGTCTAGGACAGTCTATTGAATGGTTACTGGCCGATGCTGGCTTGCGGGGCGTATCGAGAGTTTTCGCGATCCTTGGAGAAGGGTTGCGGAGCTGCCGACCTCGTCATCCAGGGTTGCGGTCAGAGCTTTGGCATAGCTTTTGACGGTAAGGCTCGGACGATTGTTATCTTGGCTGATATGCATGGCAATGAGCTGTTCGGTGCGTTCGGTAACAAGTTCGCGCGCGGCTTCGGCGGCTTGGCCATTGGAGAGGTGTCCCCTTGCAGACAGGATGCGCTCCTGAAGAAAGCGGGGATATTCTCCCTCGCGCAGCATGGTCACATCGTGGTTGCTTTCGAGTGCGAGGACTCGACAATCTTCGAGGGTGTTCATGGCTTGGCTCGATAGCTCTCCGGTGTCGGTGGCAAAACCGATGGAATCATCGAGGGTGTCGAATCGATAGCCGACTGGATTGATGACATCGTGTGACGTTGAGTAGGTTTGCACGTGGATGCCGGCAATGGATAGGGTGTCACCGGGATCGAATTCTTCGACAGGCAGATGCGAAAGATTTTCTTTGCTCGAAAGAGTGCCCCTGCTGGCAAAGAGGGGGCCGTGCCAGTGCTTGCACCAGATATCGAGGCCCTTGATGTGATCGCTATGCTCATGAGTAATGAGAAGAGCCGAGACGTTGTCTGTCGAGAGCCCCAGTTCTGCCATGCGCTTTAATGTCTCGCGGCGAGACAGTCCGTCATCGACCATAATGAGCCCCTGCGGGCCCTCGATGAGTGCGCAGTTGCCTTTAGAGCCACTGCCGAGGATATGAAGGTGCAGGCAAGACATAAGATTCCAAAGGATACAATGGGTGCGGACGAATAAAGGAGGAAGCGAATGCCAACGGTATCACAGCATTACGGACACCATGCTGCATCGTGGGCCGATGATAAAGCCCTGGCAACGCGGCAGACGGCTGCCCCCGTGGTGCTCATGGTATCAGGTGGTGCGGACTCGACGGCTTTGCTCCTTATGGCATGCACATCAAAGTTGGATATTCTGGATGGGCGTGGTGTGGCCCCCATCGCGCGCGAGCGACTGCACGTGCTGCATGTGAACCATCATCTGCGCGGCGAGGCATCCGATGGCGACGAGGCCTTCGTGCGCGGCCTATGCGCACAATATGGCTTGCCGCTGTGTGTTGAGCATGCCTATTTTGATGATGAATCGGGCAATATCGAGGCGGCTGCCCGCGAGGTGCGCTATGCCGCGGCGCGGAGGTATGTTCGCGAGCTCTGCGCCCAGACGGGGGCACCGCGAACGGCGGCTCGTATCTGCACCGCACACACGTCTTCGGATCGCGCGGAAACGTTTTTGATGAACGCGATTAAGGGTTCGGGCCCCGCTGGCCTATCGAGCATTCCTCGCCGGAGGAATATCGTGGTGCGTCCCTTGCTCGACCTAACTCATGGCGAGCTGGTGGGCTATCTGCAGGTACATGGTCAGCCGTGGCGTGAAGACGAGAGCAATGAGGACATCTCGTATCTGCGAAACTACGTGCGCCATCGAGTAATGCCGGTGGTGGCGCAGCGCAACGCGAGCGTCTGCAAGACGATTGGCGCCGCCTGCGAGATCTTAGGCGATGAGGACGCGTTTTTGTCTCAGCTTTCGGCACAGGCGTTTCGAAGCTGTTTGCGCAAAGAGGCAGCGGGTGCGCTGGTGCTCGATGCCAGGCGCCTGGCTGCGGCCGAGGTGGTAATCGCGCGGCGCATCGTGCGACTGGCGATTAAGCGCATCGATCCGGACGCTCGTCCCGAGATGCGACATGTGGAGCGAGTCCTTTCCTGCGTTGCCGAGGGCACCGGCTCGGTCACGCTTCCGGCGGGGATTGACGCACGCATTGAGTTTGGCATGCTGGCGTTTAAGGCGCCGGCGGCTCGCGAGGGCCTGGTCGCGGACTGGGTTACCGTACCCGGTCGTTTGCCGTTGGGCGGGGGGCGTATGCTGGTCACAGAACCGATGGCTGTTGAGCCGGGATGCGATATCGTGCGCCGCGCCCGTGAGCTTGCGGCTGCCGGGGAAGTGACAGCTTTGGTAGACGCGGCTGCCCTGGGTTTTGCCGACAGCGATAGTGAGCGGATCCTGGCGGGCTCGCGTGGCGAGATCCCTGCCGAGGCGCGATTGGCGCGCCTGTGGGTGGACGGTCCCGCGCCGGGAGACGTGATGTGCCCGTTAGGGATGAGTGGCCGAAGCAAGAAAGTATCCGACTTGCTAGGTGAGGCTCGCATTCCCGTTTCCGAGCGCGCCGGCGTGCCCATGGTGAGGACGGCGCCGGGGGGTGCCGTGGTGTGGGTCGCCGGAGTTCGCGCGGACGAGCGTTTTAAGTGCACGGCCGCAACGCGCGTGGCATATCTGCTCCGCGTGGTCGATGCGGAATAGCGTCCCACGCCTGCTATTCTGTGCGACGTTGACGGTATTCCCGCGCTGATGGCGCACGGGCTGGTAAATTTACCCCGTGCGCTGCTAGAATGTGTAGTTCGCGTCCATACGGCGGTGTGTGGGCGATAAGCACAAGAAAGGGTTGTCATGGCTTCTCAACATCCGGATATCGAGAAGGTTCTGTTCACGCAGGAGGATATCGACGGTATCGTCTCTCGCCTGGGCGAGGAGATTACGCGCGACTACGCGGGTAAGGATCTGGTGCTGATTGCGGTCCTGCGCGGCGCCGTGGTCTTTATGGGCGACCTGATGCGCAAGATCGAGCTGCCGACCAACATCGATTTCATGGCTGTTTCGAGCTATGGCGACGGTGTGAAGTCTTCGGGCATCGTGCGTATCATTAAGGATCTGGATATCGACATCCGTGGTCGCGACGTACTGATCGTCGAGGACATTCTGGACTCGGGCCTGACCCTCAAGTACCTGATGAAGAACCTCGAGAGCCGCAAGCCCGCTTCTCTGGAGGTCGCCGCCTTCCTGTGGAAGGACGTTGAGGACCGCACCTCGGCCATCACGCCCAAGTATGTTGGAACCCATTGCCCCGATGCCTTTGTGGTGGGCTACGGCCTCGACTATGCCGAGCGCTATCGTAACCTTCCGTATCTGGGCATTTTGAAACCGGAGGTTTATTCGTAAGATGCCCGACGACCATAACGATAACAATTCCCAGACTCCCCGGGAGCCTAAGATCCCGGGGATGCCCGGAGGCAAGAAGCCCACGCGTACGGGCTGGCTGTATTTTATTTTGGCTTGCGCGCTTCTGGGCTACGCCTTCTTTAACATGGGCTCCGGCTTTGCCAATTCCAGCAATACCGTTAAGCTCGCGACGAGCGAGATGGTGAGCGCCATCAAGCAGGATCGCGTCGAAGATCTGACCTATACGGTTCAAGACGGAAGCGTGACGGGTCATTACTGGAAGACGAAGAAGGACAAGGGCGATACGAGCGAGCTCAAGAGCTTCTCCTCGACCTATGTCGGCTCCGATTCGCTTGCCGAGCTCATGGCGGAGTACCCCGATACCAAGTACATCGTCAACACCAACGATCCCGATTTTTGGGGCGACTTGGCGATGAGTGTGCTTCCGACGATCGCCCTTATCGCCATCATGTTCTACTTTATGCGCCAGATGATGGGCGCCAACAACAGGAACATGCAGTTTGGCAAGACCAACGCCAAGACCAACGAGGCCACACGCCCCAAGGTCAAGTTTGAAGACGTTGCCGGCGTGGACGAGGCAGTCGAGGAGCTCGAGGAGATCCGTGACTTTTTGAGCGATCCGGATCGCTATCGCAAGCTGGGCGCCAAGATCCCGCGTGGCGTGTTGCTGGTTGGCCCTCCGGGCACCGGTAAAACGCTGCTGGCCAAGGCCGTTGCCGGCGAGGCGGGCGTGCCGTTCTTTAGCATCTCGGGTTCCGACTTTGTCGAGATGTTCGTAGGTGTCGGCGCCAGCCGTGTGCGTGACCTCTTTAAGGAGGCCAAGTCCCAGGCCCCGTCGATCATCTTCATCGATGAGATCGATGCCGTGGGACGTCAGCGCGGAGCTGGCTTGGGCGGCGGTCACGACGAGCGCGAGCAGACGCTCAACCAGCTGCTGGTCGAGATGGACGGCTTTGAGGAAAGCGAGTCGGTCATCCTGATCGCCGCCACCAACCGCCCCGACATTCTGGATCCGGCGCTGCTGCGTCCCGGTCGTTTTGACCGTCAGGTTACGGTCGACCGTCCGGATGTGAAGAGCCGCGAGCAGATCTTGCGCGTGCATGCCGAGAACAAGCCGATGGACGAGGACGTTAAGTTTGAGAAGCTCGCCCAGATGACCGTTGGCTTCACTGGTGCCGATCTGGCAAATCTGCTCAACGAGTCTGCGCTGTTGGCTGCCCGCCGCCATCGTTCCGTGATCTCGATGGACGAGGTCGAGGAATCGATGGAGCGCGTGATTGCCGGACCGCAGCACAAGGGTCGCGTGATGACCGAGGCCGAGCGCACCACGATTGCCTACCACGAGAGCGGTCACGCTCTGGTGGGTCACATCCTGGAGCACTCCGATCCGGTCCACAAGATCTCGATCGTCAGCCGCGGCCAGGCTTTGGGTTACACGCTGCAGCTTCCGCAGGAGGACCACTTCCTCAAGACCAAGAACGAGATGCTCGACGAGCTCGCCGTGTTCTTGGGTGGCCGCGTTGCCGAGGAACTCATGTGCGACGACATCACGTCGGGCGCGAGCAACGATCTGGAGCGCGCGACCAAGATGGCGCGCGAGATGGTCACGCGCCTGGGCATGAGCGAGGAGCTTGGAACGCAGGTGTTTGGTGAGGCGCAGCATCAGGTATTCCTGGGCCGCGACTATGCCGATCATCAGGACTACTCTGAGGAGACGGCGCGTCGCATCGACATTGAGGTCCAGCGCATTATGCGTGAGGCCCATCGTCGTGCGGTCGAGATCCTGGATGCCCGTCGCGATCAGCTCGACCTGATGGCCAAGGTGCTGCTCGAGCGCGAGACTGTCGAGGGTGACGCCGTGAACGCCCTGCTCGACAACGAGTGGGATGCCTACCTTGAGCGCGAGGGCGATATCCTGGCGGCCAAGGAGGAGCGCAATGCCAAGGCGGCCGGCATGCCGACCAAGAAGCGCACGCCTCGTATGAGCGAGGAAGAGCTGGCGGCTGATGCCGCGGCCTTTGCGCAGGCGGCCATGCAGGAGGATGCCGAAGTCGCATCCGATGATGCTGGCGATGACCATGCCGTCGTCGATGCCGACGCCGACACCGACGCCGACGCCGACAAATAGTCTTTGTGGCGAAAGCCTCCGCGGGGAAACCTGCGGAGGCTTTTCCTTTTGAGCGATATGGGGCCGTCTGTTGATTGGGGGCAGACTTAAATGAGCGTTTTCACGCATTTAAGTCTGTCCCCAATTAACATTGCTGCGGCACTTTGCTCGGCTAAAGCGTACAATAGCGCCTATGCGAAAGGGGAACAGATGATCAACGAAACTATGTATGCTCGCGGCGCGGAAAGCTCCATCATCCGTGAGATTTTTAGCTATGGCCTTGAGCGCAAGGCGCAGATCGGTGCGGAAAACGTATTCGATTTTTCGCTGGGCAATCCGAGCGTTCCGGCGCCCGCTGCTGTGGCTGAGTCGATTAAGAAGGCCCTGGAGCTGCCGAGCGACCAGCTGCACGGCTACACGCCCGCACCGGGCCTGCCGCAATGTCGTGCCGCTGTGGCCGAATCGCTCAACCGCCGCTTTGGCACGAGCTATGAGGGCAAAGACGTATTTATGACGGTAGGTGCCGCGGCTTCGCTCACCTGCACGCTCAACGCCGTTACGAACCCGGGCGACGAGGTTATTGTTATCGCCCCGTACTTTCCGGAGTATCGCGTTTGGATTGAGAAGGCCGGCTGTACGTGTGTTGAGGCGCTCGCCGATGAAGATACGTTCCAGCTGAGCGTGGACAACGTGCTCAAGGCGATCAGCGATAAGACGGCGGCCGTCATCATCGACTCTCCCAACAATCCGACCGGTGCCGTATATACATGCGACACGTTGACGCGACTGGCCAATGTTCTGCGCGAGGCCAACGCTCAGCGCGATTCCGAGAATCCGATTATGCTCATCTCGGATGAGCCGTACCGCGAGATCGTGTACGGTGCCGAGGTGCCTTGGGTGCCCTCGATCTACGAGCACACCATCGTGTGCTACTCGTATTCCAAGTCGCTGTCGCTGCCTGGTGAGCGCGTGGGTTGGATCTTGGTTCCCAACACCAATCCGCAGGCTGCCCGTCTGATGCCGGCTGTTGCGGGTGCTGCCCGTACGCTGGGCTTCGTGTGCGCGCCGGCGCTCTTTCAGCGCGTAATTATCGACTGCATCGATGAGCCGAGTGACGTTGAGACCTATGCACGTAACCGCACCGCGCTTACCGACGCACTAGCGGAGTATGGCTACACCTATGTTGAGCCGGATGGCGCGTTCTACCTATGGGTGAAAGCGTTGGAGTCCGATGCGAATGCGTTTTGCGAGCGCGCAAAGAAGTATGAGTTGCTTGCGGTTCCCTCGGACAGCTTTGGTATGCCGGGTTGGTTCCGCCTGGGCTATTGCGTGAGCTACGAAACGATTGTCAATTCGCTACCCGCTTGGAAACAGTTGGCGGACGAGTATCGTTAAAAGTAAAGCGCTCTGCCTACAATGTTTTACGTGAAACGGGGTTTGGTGTTAAGCCAGACCCCGTTGTCATGGACGTTGTGTCTTTGGGATGGAGTGGTTTTACGACTATCGAAGGCTATGCGTACAATGAATATAAGCGACGGCCGTGCCAGATAAGGAGACCTGATGCCCTACCTGCTTTCTTGTGACATTCATACCCATACGATATTCTCTGCGCATGCATATTCGACCATTGAGGAGAATGTGTACTGGGCGGCAGAGCGTGGCCTGCAGGTGCTCGGATCTGCCGACCATCTGAGCTCTATGGTTACGGCTTGCCCCAATGACCTGCGCAGTTACCAATTCTTTATCAACCAGGATATCTGGCCGCGCATTTGGAGCGGCGTGCTGGTGCTGCGTGGTGCCGAGGCCGATATCGTTTCGCTGGACGGAAGCCTGTTTGGCGAGGACACTCCTGTCACGCTCGATATCGCCGGCGATTCGTACAGCCGTCGGCATTCACTGTTCGATTTGGTTACGCGAAATTTGGATTATTTGGTTGCGAGCGTGCATAATCCGCAGATTGCTGAAGGCGCGACGCTGGCCCAGACGACCGAGATGTATATCAATGCCCTGGAGCACCCCAAGGTGTTCATGCTGGGTCACACGGGACGTTCGGGCGTGCCGTTCGATATCGACGAGGTGCTGTTGGCAGCTAAGGCCAAGCACAAGATTATCGAGATCAACAACCATAGTCTTGAACACGGTGTCGACACTGAGCATTGGGCCGTATGCCGCAAGATCGCCGAGCGCTGCGCCGAGCTGGGCGTGGGCATTGGCGTTTCGACCGATGCGCACATTGGCATGGCAATTGGTAAGCTCGATTACGCTCGCAAGATGCTCGACGAGATTCACTTCCCGTTGGATCTGATCGTGACGCGCGATCGCGAGACGCTGCTGCGCGAGATGGCGGCAGCCGGCGTGTGCGATCTGCGCAATGGGATGTAGCGGAGTTTATAAACCAAGCGAAGGGGGCGGCCCAGGCGGGTCGCCCCCTTTCTTGTGCCGGTGGATTAGCGGCGTTCGAGGACCGCTACGGTTTCGGTGTGGTCGGTGTGAGGGAACATGTCGACGGGCGTGATCTTGAGCAGGCGATAGCCTCCGTCGAGGAGCTGATGCAGGTCGCGCTCTTGAGTCACGGGGTTGCAGCTGATATAGGTGATGCGGCGCGGCTTAAGCGCGCAGGCAGCTTCGAGGAACTCGGGGGTAGAGCCGGCGCGCGGCGGATCGATGGAAAGGACATCGACCCGCTCGTTGTTATCGGCGGCATCCAGGATGTAATCGGTGGCATCGTCGGCCATAAACCAAGCGCTGCGGGTGAGGCCGTTGAGCTCGGCATTACGACGTGCGTCGGCAATGCCGGCGTGGTTGCGCTCCACGCCAAGCAGCATAATGCCGATAGCCTTGTTCTGGGCATCTTTAGCTGCGCAAAGACCGATGGTACCGCTGCCACAGTAGGCATCCATGAGCACATCGCCCTGGTGCAAATCCATGCCGTCGATAGCGAGCTGATAGAGCAGCTCGGTCTGTTGCGGGTTGGTCTGATAAAACGCGGTGGGGGAGATGTCGAATTCGCAGCCGAGCAGCTGGTCGCGCATGCATTCGGCGCCATACACGATGCGGGTTTCCTCGCCGAGGATGGCGTTGCCGGGGCGTCCGTTGATGTTTTGGGCGACGGTGACGATGCGCGGATCGAGTGCGGCGACAGCCTCAAAGAACTCCTGCGCATGCGGCAAGTCGCGCTGAGCGGTCACGAGCGTGACCATGATCTGGTCGGTACGCCAACCGCGGCGGACGACGGCATAGCGAAGCAAACCAAGATGCTTGTCCTCATTAAAGGCGGGAATATGCAGCCGCTCAGCTTCGCGTGCGATGCCGTTGAGAATCTGACGGGCGCCCGGTGCCTCGACGGGGCATTCGGGTACGGCAACGATCTTGTGCGTGCCGCGCTCAAAGAAACCGCAACGGACAGCGCCCTCCTTACCGGGAGCAAAGGGAGTGGCGGCCTTATGGCGAAAACCGCGCGGCGCAGGATATTTGCCCGGGTCGCCCAGGGTGACACCCATGCCACGAATAGGATCTACAGCAATGCCCTCACGCTCACAAAGCGAAGCAAAAAGCTCCTCCATAGCAGCCTGCTTAGCTGCCAACTGCTTTTTATAAGGACGATTGAGCGCCGTGCATCCGCCACAAGCTCTCATGATGGAACAGGGAGACTTGGGATCCACAGCCTTACGTGCAGGCGAAACCGGATCTTTATGCGGACGCTTGGAGCGAGTCTGAGACGCTTTGTCTCCGCCTCGACGAGAGTCAGAACGCTTGGTCTTAGCCCTGCTCTTGGTCGATTTGCTTTTTGCAGCTTTAGAAGACTTGGATTTCGTAGAAGATTTCTCCTCCTTCGACCCCTCAACCGCCTCCACCAAAGCACGACGAGCCCTACGCTCCGCACGAGATTCTGCCATCAATAACTCCACTTATTCATGAATTAAAGCTGCAAGTATTGTACCGTGCCAAGCCAGCAGACGATATACAAGCGGTTTATTCGTGTCAGTGATAAGCCCAACGACGGTTGCCCGCCGCGTGAGGGGTGTGGGGGTTAAGTTTATCGCGAGTTCCGCACGAACAGGAGGCCACTTAATGTGGCCTCCGCCGTGAGCAGGACTGTAGAGCAGGAAACTTAACCCCCACACCCCTCACGCGGCGGGCAAACTCGCCTTGTGCTCTATCACGCTAAAGTGTATGATTCTGAACGTTACACGACTCACTTTACTTAACTAAAGTGCCACCAAGGGGGAATACCATGAATACCGATATGTCTCGTCGTCAGTTTGTTGGTCTAGCCGGTTCGCTCGCTACGGTTCTAGGTCTTGGCCTGGTAGGCTGCGGTGGTGGTGCCGGTAAGGGTTCCGCTGCCGGTTCTGCTGCAGCCAAGGATGTGAAGGGCGCTGCGGAGTCCAAGAAGCTCGTGGTGGGCTTTGATAAGTCCTATCCTCCGTACGGCTTTGTGGGCGACGATGGCGAGTACACCGGCTTTGATCTCGATCTGGCCAAGGCTGTTGCCGATAAGCAGGGCTGGGAGGTCAAATACGAGGCCATCGACTGGGATGCCAAGGATACGCTGCTTAACTCGGGCGCCATCAACTGCATCTGGAACGGCTTTACCATGGAGGGCCGTGAGGACGACTACACGTTCTCCGAGCCGTACATGCTCAACGAGCAGGTGCTGGTGGTAAAGAAGAATGCAGGCATCAAGAGCTGGGACGATCTTGCCGGCAAGACCGTGATCACTCAGACCGATTCCGCTGCGCAGGATGTGCTCGAGGGTGACCAGAAGGATCTGGCGGCGACGTTTGCCACGCTCGACACGATCGGCGAGTACAACACGGCCTTTATGCAGCTCGAGAGCGGCGCGGTCGATGCCGTGGCGTGCGATCTTTCGATTGCCCAGTATCAGCTTGCCGCCAAGCCCGATGCCTATACGCAGCTTGATGAGCCGCTGTCCAGCGAGCACTACGCCGTTGGCTTTAAGAAGGGCGACACCAAGTCGGCCGACGCCGTGACCGAGTCGCTCAAGGCGCTCTACGAGGACGGCACGGTCAAGGACCTGTGCGACAAGTATTCAAGCTACGGTCTATCCTTCGACAACTGGGTTTTGAAATAGCCACAGCACCCAACCTTGCGGCTCCAACCCTCCTCGCGTACCAAAGTACGCTTCGTCGGGCTTGTCGCTCGCAATCTTGGGCACTGTGCCTATTTCAATTAACACCTGCTGTTCTGTTACTGTGAAAGAGAGCTTGGGTTGTCTATTCAGGTCATGATGCAGATGCTTGGCCAGGGATTCCTGGTCAGTTTGCAGTTGTTTGTGCTGACGCTGCTGGGGTCGATTCCGCTGGGAATCCCCGTGGCGTTTATGCGCATGAGCAAAATCGCGCCGCTTCGCTGGATTGCGCGCATCTATATCTCGGTCATGCGCGGCACGCCGCTCATGCTGCAGATGTTTGCCATCTACTTTGCCCCGTACTACGTGTTTGGCATTTCGCTCACGCCCGATTCCAAGTGGACGGCGTGCGTCGTAGCGTTCATCATCAACTACGCCGGTTACTTTGCCGAGATCTATCGCTCGGGCCTGCAGTCCATTCCTCGCGGTCAATACGAGGCTGCCGAGGTGCTGGGCTACTCGCGCATGCAGACGTTTCTGTATATCGTGATGCCGCAGGTCGCCAAGCGTATTCTGCCTGCGATGGGCAACGAGATCATCACGCTGGTCAAGGACACGTCGCTGGCGTTTGCCATTGGCGTGGGTGAGATGTTCTCGACGGCCAAGGCGCTGGTCGCCTCGCAGGTGAGCATGGTGCCGTTTGCGATCGCGGCGCTAATCTACTGGGTCTTTAACTTCGTCGTCGAGATGCTGCTGGGCGCCGCCGAAAAGAAGCTGGACTATTATCATGACTAGATCGTTCCGCCGTTCTAACGAACGGCGGACTGCTCGACGCTGCGCGCGTGCCTGACGGCCAATCTGCTCCTCAAACCGTCGCTTGCGTACAGAAGTACGCGGCGCTCCTCTTTCGGAGCACATTGTCTCGCCAGTCACACGCTCGCTGGCTTTTTCAACACATGGAGGTTCCCGTGTCCGGAACGGTAATGAATATATCGAACGCGCGCAAGGCGTTTGGCGGCAATGAGGTGCTCAAGGATATCTCGCTCGAGGTAAAGCGTGGAGAGGTCGTGGCGATTATCGGGCCTTCGGGTGGCGGCAAGTCCACGCTGCTGCGGTGTGCCACGCTGCTCGAGACGCTCGACGGAGGCTCGCTCTCGTTTGGCGACCTTGCCGTTGCGACGGATGCGGGTTCGGGCGCGGTCTATGCGAAGGGCGATGTGCCCAGGCAGGCGCGCTCGCGATTTGGCCTGGTATTTCAGAACTACAATCTGTTCCCGCACTATACCGTGATGAAAAACATCACCGATGCGCCGATCCGCGTTCTTAAGCGCCCGCGCGAGCAGGCAGAGGCACGTGCATGCGAGTTGATCGCGCAGATGGGGCTTACGGGCAACGAGAACAAGGTTCCTTGTGAGCTTTCGGGCGGTCAGCAACAGCGCGTGAGTATTGCCCGCGCCCTAGCGCTCGACCCGGAGATCCTGTTCTTTGACGAGCCGACCTCGGCACTCGATCCCGAGCTGACGGCCGAGGTGCTGCGTGTCATTAAAGACCTTGCGGCGCAGAATATGACGATGGCGATCGTGACCCACGCAATGCAGTTTGCGCGCGATGTTGCCGATCGCGTGGTCTTTATGGACGGCGGTCGTATTGTCGAGGAGGGGCCCGCCGAGCAGGTTATCGACCATCCACGCGAGCAGCGCACGCGTGAGTTTTTGAGCCGTATCGAGGGATAGGCTCAGGTATTTGCTCAACTATTAATTGAGGCGAAGCCGCCGCAGGTCTTACGGTCTGTGGCGGCTTTTTGTTTGCATCGGCGGGGTTCAATAATCGCCTCACAAGCTTGTCTCTTCCTCTCGCCGCCTGTATTCATACGTGTGCCGAAAGGTGTGCATGGACGGTCGCCCGTGAGGGTAGGGTGGTGGCATAGGACATTTGGAGGGTGAGTCGGCTCGGCTGCCGACCATGCTGCTCCCGGGATGGCACCGACCGCGAACTCTCCCCGTTGGCGTCGCGCAATGCGCGCGGCCCTGCAAGGAGGTCATCATGGGTGCTCCCAAGACCGGCAATGTAAGGAACGTGGTGCTCGTAGGCCAAGGCGGGGTGGGCAAGACTTCACTCGCCGAGGCCATGCTCCACCTTTCTGGCAAGACCGCCCGCCTGGGCGGCCACGACGGCACCAAGCCCACGCTCGACTATGACCCCGAAGAGGTCAAGCGTGCATTTTCCATCTCGACGACCATTGCACCGATCGACTGGAAGGGCGCGCGCATCAATGTGCTCGATGCCCCGTGCTACCCCGATTTTATCGGCGACGCCTTTGCCGCGATGAGTGTTTGCGAGACAGCTCTGTTTGTGGTCGACGCCGAGGCTGGCCCGCAGCCTACGACGGTTAAGCTCTGGTATGCCGCCGAGGACCTGCGCCTAGCGCGTGCGGTGTTCGTAAACCGCCTGTCGCGCCCCGAGGCCAGCTTTGCGACCACGATGGACCTGCTGCAGGAGCGCTTTGGCACGCGCCTGGGCGCCGTGACCCTTCCCTGGGGCGAGGGCGAGGACTTTGACGGCATCATCGACCTGGTGCGCATGAAGGCGCGCCATTGCAACGGCGCCGAGGCCGTTGAGTCGGAGATTCCCGAGGAGTATCGTGCCCAGGCCGAGGAGGCCCATGACCATCTGTGCGAGCTGGTGGCCGAGGCTGACGACGAACTGATGATGAAGTACTTGGAAGGCGAGGAGACGCTGACGCAGGAGGAGCTCGAAGGCCTGCTGTCGAAGGCGATCGCCGAGCGCATCTTTGTGCCGGTCTTTGCGGGCGATTGCATCAAGGAGCAGGGCGTCAACTCGCTGATGGACGACATCGCCACGTACTTCCCGGCGCCGACCGACTATGGCGAGATGCCGCTCATTGACGGCGATTCGCTTAAGATCTCGAGTGACGATGACCGCCCGGTGGCCTTTGTGTTTAAGACCCTGGCCGATCCTCAGCAGGGTCGCATCAGCTTTATCAAGGTGCTGACGGGCACGCTTGAGCCGGGCCTTGAGCTGATCAACGCGCGTACCCGCAAGAGCGATCGTCTGGCCCACCTGTATGTGATGTGCGGCCGCGACATGACCGAGGTCGGTCACGCCTATGCCGGCGACATCATCGTGGCGCCCAAGCTGGCGGCCGAGACGGGCGATACGCTCTCCATTACCGGCAAGGTCGAGGCTGCGGCGTTTAAGTTCCCCAACTCGCAGTACCGCATTGCCATCGAGGCCGAGAACCGTGGCGACGAAGAGAAGCTCTATACGTTTATCGAGAAGGCGTGCAAGGCTGATCCGACCATGAGCATCGATCGTGACGAGGAAACGGGCCAGACTATCATCTCCGCCGTTGGTGAGGCGCAGGTTTCGGTGCTGCTCAACCGTTTGGAGGATCGCACCAAGGTCGTGGCCAAGAGCGTGCCGATCCGCATTCCGTATCGCGAGACCATCCGCCGCACGGCGAGCGCCCAGGGTCGCCACAAGAAGCAGACCGGTGGCGCCGGTCAGTACGGCGACTGCTGGCTGCGCGTGGAGCCGCTTATTGGGCCCGACGGCACGAGCGACGGCTACGAGTTTGTGGATGAGGTCGTGGGTGGCCGCATTCCGCGCTCGCTGATCCCCGCCGTGGACAAGGGTGTCCAGGAGACCATGAAGGACGGCATCATTGCCGGCTACCCGCTCACGGGCATTCGCGTGGCTGTGTACGACGGCTCGTATCACAGCGTCGACTCCAACGAGATGGCGTTCCGCGCGGCGGCTCGCATCGGCCTGCGCAAGGCATGCGCCGATGCCGACCCGGTGGTGCTGGAGCCCATCGAGGAAATCACGGTGACTATTCCCGAGAGCTACGCCGGCGCCGTGATGGGCGACATCTCGGCCTCGCGCGGTCGCGTGACAGGCATGGAGACCGATGAGCGCGGCGATACCGTGGTCATTGCCCAGGCACCGCTGGCCGAGCTGACGGATTATTCGACGCGCCTGCGCTCCATCACGCGCGGCACGGGCGACTTTACCATGAAGCCCGCTGGCTACGAGCAGGTTCCCTATGACGTTCAGGCCAAGCTGGTGGAGCGCTATGAGGAGGGTCGCGCCAAGTAGCGTGCGATTTTGCCTGCAATGTAGGTGCTGACGAAAAGGCCACCCTGGGTAACCGGGGCGGCCTTATTTGATTCCTTGGGGACGGAGGAAAACGGATCATTTTTTGGGTTACGGGCAGCTTGGTCGGCCCTAAACTCCCGAGGTCTGGTTGCGGCCGGTGGCGTAGTCGATCTGCACGTGCGGCTGCAGGTTGTAGCAGTATACGTGGAAGCAGAGGGTCTTGCCGTGGTCCTCGACCGATTGCGCCTCAAGGCGCACGCCACGGCAGACAAGTTCCTCTTCGTTATACATGGGCGTGACACGGTAGAGCACATGGTTACCCGTATCGCGGATGTAGCCGAGAATCTGCTCTTCAAACGGCAGCATGCCCGTCTCGTTGAGATAACGCGTGCCGGTGAGGAGATTCTTGCGGTTGGCGTTTTCGCCGCAGAGCGACCAGGCGATGAGGTGGCAGCGGTTGTAGAGGCTCTGGCCCGGAATAAAGTCGTAGCGCTGCTGGTGCCAACCGGCAGGATGGATGCGCGAGATATCGCCGCGCTTTCCCTGTCCGAGCGACTCGGGGCCTACGCAGGCGAGCGCCTTGCGAGTGCGACCCAGGCTGTCGAGCTTGGAGAATTTCTTAAAGCAGCCCTCTTCGGTGGCGCGATCGTATTCATCGAGTGTGAATGATGGCGTGCCGAGCGGGTGCGTGCTGTCGGCGCGAAGGGCAACGTAGGGGTTGCCGGCGTAGTCGGGAATGCTGCTGAGATATACGCCGCGGGCGCGGTTAAGGTCGGGGTTTTCGACCTCGTCGATGGGGGTGGCGGCGCTGTCTGTGGAAGTGTCGTCACCGGTGTCGGTTGCGGCGGATTCAGAGCTATCGCCAGAGTCATGGCCATTTTGAGAGTCCGAAGAGCTCGCTGTTCCCGATTCGAGCCGGGCAACCAGGTCTGCTTCGTCGTCGGTGCGGCTGGGACTCTCGTTTTGTTTTTCGGCCAGAGCCGCCGCCTGCTCATCGCTTTGCGGCGACAGCAGCTTGGGAGCTCCGTCGAGCGATCCCGTAAACAGCGCAAACCCCAGCACCACGGCGGTGCCGATGGAAAGTACTTGCTTGTAGGCGGACTTGCGCGACATTGAGGCTCCTGGCTAGACGGTTGGGAATCTACCAGTCTAGCAGGAGCCGGCAGGGGCCGTTCTATCGAACAAATACTTAAGATTTGGAACAAACGCTACTGGTTCATTTGCCTCATATGGAGCTGCGGCGGTTGTGAATGTGGGGC
>DBFMRS010000158.1:0-6639 GCA_048387515.1 Collinsella sp. | reverse complement strand
ACCGTAGACATCACAATAAGCAGCATCGATGTGATAACGATAGGTCACTGAGAATGAGCGTTCACTCGAAGAAGACCACGAGGTGGTACGCGCCGAAGCGTTCGCGGGAGCAACAGCACCCTCCGGCGTCATGTCGAGAATCTCGACCTGAGACTGTTGGCGGCAGGCGGCGGCTACGGGAAGCCAAGCGCGAACGGTCTCCCCCTCTAGAGCGCCGGGGACAGACAAGGACGCCTTAAGCGTAATAACGCGAGTCAATCCGTTTTGTGACTCCATCTCCTTGAGCATCTCGCTGCGCAGTGCAATTCCGTCCGTAGGATCGGGACGCATGCCGGGAACCTCTTTGGGATATACGCGAAGCGAATCGAGGAAGTTGTCGAGAACGAACAGCTCGCCATCGATAAAGCGCCAGTCAATACGCTTACGGTCAATCAGATCGTCAAACTGCTCCTCGGTAAACCCAGGCCACTCCTCGCGGATCATCTCGATAGCCCGATCACGCGACACCGAAAAATGAAGCGGCGTCTCGATCATGCGATACCGCTCGGCGCGAACGCAGGCAGCCAGCGAAGGCTCAGGGTTCTGCTCCAAAAGGCGATCGCAGGCGGCAACAGCCTGCGTCAAATACCCGGCATCCTTAAGACGAAGAATCTCAGGCGGTAGCCCAATATCGAGATGGCGAAAGTCATCGCAGCAAACATCAACAGAGCAACCAACAGGACCCTCGTCAACAACCTTCCCATCCGAAGGCAGCACATTAATAACAGCCATACCAAAACTCCAAGTCACTAGAACGCTTGAAGCCCATTGTAGCGAGATAAAAAAGAAAGCCCCAATAAAGGAACCCTCAACACCGATAAACGGTACCTCTAAAAATGAATTCAGCCCAGTAACCCTGTAGCGAGCTAACGAAGGAGGCCCCGTTTCCCCGGAGCTGATTCCGTCGCGCGACTTCTGGCGAAGCCAGGTGAGCGCGAGGGAAACAGCGTAGGGGAAACGGGGCCTCCGGCGGGAAGTTAAACCGCTACTTACGCCTTGTTGACGGAGCCAAACTCCTCCATGAGCTCCTTGGTGCGGGCAACGATGTTGTCGCGACCAGGCTTGAGGAGCTTACGGGGGTCAAAGCCCTTGCCCTGCTGATCCTTGCCGGCCTCGATGTACTCGCGAACACCCTTGGCGAAGACGAGCTGCAGATCGGTGTTGACGTTGATCTTGGAGATACCCAGGGAGATGGCCTTCTTGATCTGATCCTCGGGGATGCCGGTGCCACCGTGCAGGACGAGGGGCAGGTCGCCGGTCTGAGCCTTGATCTCGCCCAGGCGCTCGAAGGAAAGGCCAGCCCAGTCGGCAGGGTACACGCCGTGGATGTTGCCGATACCGCAAGCAAGGAAGTCAACGCCCAGGTCAGCAATCTGCTTGCACTCAGCAGGATCAGCGAGCTCGCCGCTGGAGGTCACGCCGTCCTCGGTGCCGCCGATGCCGCCGACCTCGGCCTCGATGGACATGCCCTTGGAGTGGGCAAGCTCAACGAGCTCCTTGGTGCGGTCGAGGTTAAGCTGGAAGGTCTCCTCGTGAGAGCCGTCATACATGATGGACGTGAAGCCGGCCTCGATGCACTTGAAGCAGTCCTCGTAAGAACCGTGATCGAGGTGAAGGGCGACGGGAACGGTAACGCCCGTGGCCTCGACGGCAGCCTTGACCATGTCGGCGCAGACCTTGAAACCGCCCATCCACTTAGCGGCACCAGCGGTGCACTGAAGGATCAGCGGAGACTTGGCCTCCTCGGCGGCCTGGAGAATAGCCAGGGTCCACTCGAGGTTGTTGGTGTTGAAGGCACCGAGACCGTACTTGCCGGCTTCGGCCTTCTTGAGCATGTCTGCTGCGTTGACGAGCATAAAAGAAACCTCCTGTAAGGTTGCTCCGATAACGCCTGAGATTTTACCACGACATACCCGAGCATAAACGTTCGTTTGTTCACGAATACCATCCGATTGGACAAATTTTGACCGTTTGCCCCACAGAATCGACCCACTGGGGAAAATAGCTTGACGATTGAGCGGTCTTCGTGATTCGAAAGACGGCTTCGAGCCTACATCTGCATAAACGGGTTCTGCATAAGTTCGCGCGCCATCGTGGTCGAATCGCCATGGCCCGTCAAGCAAACGGTATCGGGCGGAAGCATCTTGGCAAGTTTGGAGAGCGAGCGCATAATCGCCGCCTCGTCACCGCCGGAAAGATCGGTACGACCGTGGCTGCCCGGGAAAAGCGTGTCGCCCACAAAGGCGATGTTTCCCTGCTCGGTCGCGGCGAACAGGACGATGCCGCCCGGCGTATGCCCCGGCGTCTCGATCACCTGCAGGCAGACGTCGCCCACCTCGATTGTATCGCCCTCGGCAAACAAACGCGTCGGCTCACCCGGATCGGGCGTCTCGATACCCCACATGGCGCGCTGCTCCTCGATATTTGCGCGAGGTACCGTCACGTCCTTAGCGCACAACTCATATAGTGCGCTGTCGCCAACGACAGCTCGAACCCCGGCAACCCCGCCAACATGGTCGGCATGACCGTGCGTGCAGACAGAGCCGAGTACACGTACCTCGGGATGCGCGGTGCGGATATGCTCCACAAGACGCTCGCCCTCCCACGCCGGATCGACGATTAAGCACTCGTCATTCGAAATCACGGCGTAGCTGTTGGTCTGAATCGGGCCGTTGACGAGCGCCTCAATCGAAGCCACGCCTCGGGGTGTCAGGTCCAAAGTCATATCGTCCATGAGCATACCCTCCTTCTAAAATACGTTCGAGGCACCAAACGATGCCTCGAACGTAACCAATATCTATGATGCTGAGAGGCTCTCGCACCTACACACGGCGCTTGAGTTGCGCTCCGCCCTCGCCGGGCATAAGACGGCGAGCGTCGTAGACCGAATCGACACTGCTGATGGAAGCCAACAGCGGATCCAGGCCGCTCGCATCCGAAATCTCGACCATAAAGCGCAGGGTCGCAATACCCTCGCGGTTGGTCGAGGTGGCGGCGGAAAGGATATTGCCGCCTGCATCGCCAATGGCAATGGTGACGTCCTTGAGCAGGCCCATGCGGTCCAGGCACTCGACCACGATCTCGACCTGGAAGAGAGTGTCGGCAGCACCATCCCACTCCACATCGATCATGCGCTCGGGATGTTCCATAAGACCCTTGACGTTGGGGCAGTTGGCGCGATGCACTGAGACACCTCGGCCACGCGTGATGAAGCCGACGATATCGTCGCCCGTCACGGGGTTGCAGCAATGAGCCAGACGGACCAGCAGGCCACTGTTGCTCTCGCCCTTAACGATAATGCCGTTACTTGCGCTCTTGCCACGCTTTTGCGGCTTGCGGTTGGAGCCGCGGGCCGGCTGTTTCACGACCTCGGCGATAGCCTCGGCCTTGGTGAGCTGTTCCTCGGGCTTGGGGTCCAAGATTTGCTCGACCTTATTGCCCACAGCGCGCGGGGCAACCTTGCCGGCACCGACGGCGGCAAACAGGTCCTCGAGCTGCTTGAAGTTAAACTGCTCCGCCACGGCATTGAGCGCACGCGTGGAGCGCGGCGTGGAGATGCCATACCCGCGCTTGCGCAGGTCCTTGGCCAGCATATCGCGGCCGGCGGCAGCGTCGTCGTCCTTAGTCGCGGCGGCAAAGTAGCGACGGATCTTTGACTTGGCGGAAGGCGTCTTGACGATCTTGAGCCAATCACGCGACGGCTTGGAACTCTTGTTAGTCAGGATTTCAACGCGGTCGCCCGTCTTGATCTCGTGCGTGAGCGGAGCCACCGCACCGTTGATTTTGGCGCCGACGCAATGGTTTCCCACCTCGGTGTGAACGGCATAGGCAAAGTCGAGCGGCGTGGAGCCGGCACGAAGCGCCATGACCTCGCCTTTGGGCGTGAAGACGAAGATCTCCTGATCGAAGAGGTCGACCTTCAGCGAATGCAGGTATTCCTTGGCGTCGGTAATCTCATCAGACGCAGCCCAATCGAGTGAGTGCTTAAGCCAGTTAATCTGGTCGTCCAAACGTTGAGCGTCATTGGTCTTGGAAGCAGACGATCCGCCCGACTTCTTATATAGCCAGTGGGCGGCAATGCCGTACTCGGCCTGCTCATGCATCTCGTAGGTTCGAATCTGAATCTCGAGCGGACGAGCCGTAGGGCCGATGACCGTCGTGTGGAGCGACTGGTAGTTATTGACCTTGGGCATGGCGATATAGTCTTTAAAGCGACCAGGCATGGGGTGCCACAGCGTATGCACCGCACCGAGCGTGGAGTAGCAATCGCGCACCGAATGGGTAATAACGCGCAGCGCCACCAGGTCGTAGATCTCAGAGAACTCCTTGCCCTTGCGCTTCATCTTTTGGTAGATGGACCAATAGTGCTTGGAACGGCCGTTGATCTGGAAGCCTTCCAGGCCAATGCGGTTGAGCTCGTCGGTGAGTGTCTTGATGGTCTCAGCCAGATAGCGCTCACGGACCTCGCGCGACTCCGCCACCATGCGCGCGATGCGCTGGTAGGCATCGGGCTCCAGGTAGAAGAAGGACAGGTCCTCGAGCTCCCACTTAATAGAGCTCATGCCCAGGCGGTCGGCCAAGGGCGCGTACACGTCCATGGTCTCGCGAGCCTTAAATAGGCGACGATCCTCGCGCAGGGCTGCCAGCGTTCGCATGTTGTGCAGACGGTCGGCAAGTTTAACGATGATGACGCGAATGTCCTTGGACATGGCAAGGAACATCTTGCGCAGCGTGAGCGCCTGCTTCTCGTCCATGCTGTCGACTTCGATGTTGGTGAGCTTGGTCACGCCATCGACGAGCTCGGCCACCGTATCGCCAAACAGGCCGGAAACATCGGCGAGCGAGGTCTCAGTATCCTCGACGGTATCGTGCAGCAGCGCGGCGCACACCACATCGCAGTCCATCTTGAGATCGGCCAGAATGATGGCCACCTCGACGGGATGGTTGATGTACATCTCACCCGAGCGCCGCTTTTGGTTGCAATGCTTCTCGGCAGCAAAGCAGTAGGCCTGCTCAACCTTAGAAAAGTCGTCCTCATTCATATATTTGAGGCACAGACGCTCCAGCTTGTCGTAGCTGTCCGCCATAATCTCGGGCGGCAGCTCATCGGCATGCTTATAGTGCTCCATCTCCGAAAACGGCTGGAGGGTGGAATCATGGGCGGTACGGGCTGCGGCATCCATCGAGGTCCCCTTCCCCTAGGCCCGCGGTACGATCGGGCGGTTAACTTTGGCTAGCATATCAGAAGCGCACGAATCGAGCGCCCAGCTCCGGAAAGCCGAAAACTCCATGCGCGAGCGCAAGCCCTCCAAATAGCGAATTGACCTGCTCAATTGCACGCGGCCGGGGTTTTCGGCCATCGCGATGCGACGCGTATCGTCAAACCCCGAAACGCGACAGAAACCAAGCTCTTCGAAGATTCCTAGGCCGCTTTCCACCGAGCGCTCGTCGACCGGCGTGCGGGCATCGATGGCAAGGCACATCTGCGCGATGTCGATATCGCTTGCGCAGAATGAATCATCCCCGGTCTTGCCGCGGTTGGAGCGCCACATGGTCTGCAGCGCGCGATAGAGTGTGACGAGCTCGTCGCGCTCGGGTGCGTAGCAGTCGAGTAGGCGCTCGTTAATGCGGGCATCGCGCGACGAATAGAGCAGGTGGATCACGGCGGGCTGGCCATCGCGACCGGCACGGCCGCTCATCTGGTTAAACTCAATGCCGCCAAACGGCATGTGATAGAGCACGACATGGCGGATATCGGGCAGGTTGACGCCCTCGCCAAAGGCAGATGTCGAGACGATGCAGCTGAGGCTGCCGTCTCGGAATGCTTCCTCCACGCGACGGCGATCGGAACGCGCAAGCCCCGCGTTATAGAACGCGATATGGGTTGCGCAATCGGGCACACGCTTGCGCAACGTCTTGGCGAGCGCCACGGACTGGTCGCGCGAATTGACGTAAATGACGGTCTTCTCCCCCGTCGCCACGATCGACACCAAACGGTTCTCGCGGCTCGCAAGATCTCGGTCGTCCTCGAGCTGCAGGTTCTCGCGCACCGTCTCGTCGACCACCGTGTGAGTGATCGGAAGCATGCGGGCAAGCTCGGCCACGACCGGAGCCGTCGCGGTGGCCGTCGCAGCCATAACGACCGGGTCGCCCAGAGCTTTGAGGATATCGGGCATGTCAAGATAGGCGCTGCGGTCGCCGCCCTTGGCAAGACCGGCATGATGCGCCTCATCGATAACGACAAAGCCGATGCGGCCCGAACGCGCGAAGCGGTCACGGTGGATAGATAGGAACTCGGGCGTCGTGAGCACGATACCGGTGCGGCCCGAAGCCAAGCCGGCAAACACGTCATCGCGTGCGGCCTCCACGGTCTCGCCGGTCAGCACGCCAACGCCAATGCCAAGCGATGCCATCGTCGACGAGAGGTGATAGGCCTGGTCGGCAACAAGCGCACGCAGCGGATAGACAAAGATGCTCGCACGTCCGCGAAGCACCGCCTCACGCGCGGCATGCACATGGAAGATGAGCGACTTGCCGCGGCCCGTTCCCATAACCGCCAAGACACTCTGGTGATCGGCCAAGGCGTCGAGCGCCTCAGCC
>DBFMRS010000157.1:0-26782 GCA_048387515.1 Collinsella sp. | reverse complement strand
GGAATCCTATACGCCGCACCAACTGAACTTTAAAGCCTCCGGTAACGGAGGCTTTTCTTATATCGCGATGCGTCGAAGATCGCATTAAGTGGTCAAAATGAGTAAAAATTAAATTTGATAACTTTTTTCGAAAATTGCTTGACCTTTATTCAGTCGATGTGCATAATAATCAACAAGTTGCGGCGTTACCTCAGCTGGATAGAGGGTCTGACTACGAATCAGAACGTCATAGGTTCGAATCCTATACGCCGCACCATTTGAGATTAAAGCTCCCGGCAACGGGGGCTTTTCTTTTACGTAAGCACTGCATGGATTCGAACCTCGGTCGAGGCGCGGGCGTGAAGCGGACGATTTCTTATCGACTCGTGTAAGATTCCGAGTAGGTGTCGCGGCCCATCCGCGACCACTCCTTCTCTCAACGACCGATCAGGGTGATATTTCGTGGCAGAGCGTTCGACATACAAGCTCAGGTTTCTCGATCCCAAGAAGCGCTTTCCGGCGATGCCCGAGCAGCCTGCGGGACGCTCATATGGCGTGGTCTGGAAACTCTTTGGCGAGGATCAGCATGAATCTTGTTATGTCGTCGAATTCGTTGGCAAAAGTCATGTGTCGCTTTTGGGCTACGTAAGCGTTTCGGGTGAGGTGTACAAGGTGGACCGCCCCGTCAGCGAGGCTCCGCTGCCCAACGATCCCGACATGGAACTGGTCCTTGACGAGTCGGATTCCGGTATTGGTGAGATTATGGTAAGGGAAGCCAACGGTGCAATGCGCGCGTGCGCGCAAACTGCCGGCTCTCCCGAAGGCCCCATGCGCGAGCAGTCCGATCGCGAGACATGGAATTCGACCCGCGCCCTTCCTTACGGCGAGTTCATGGCCTCGATGTTCTTGCGCTACGTGATATTTGCCAACTCCGAAAGCGCTATTGCGAACACGGCGGGCGTCGACGGTCTCGATGCGGACATGCAGAACGTTGTCGACAAGATCAAGCTCGTAAAGTTGCCCGGGCCGGTCGAGGTGTTTTTGGGCTTTAACACGTCACCGCTCCCCGATGCTATCGAGACGCTGCTTTACCGCGTTGACCATGCCGAGAATCCGAGCGGTATTGAGCGTTATGCCGCCGCCCTTATGAGCGAGGTCGACTTGCCCCGTCTGCGCACCATTGCCGCCAAGTCCGAAATGAGCCTGGCGCGCATCGACCGGTCAAAGCTGTTTTATCTCAATTTTGATCGTAGCCTGTTGGATCAGGACGAGATTGACATGCTGCTTGCCATCGAGTGCCGTCTCAACCGCCTCTCCGGCATCCTTGAGCGCATCGGGGCCGGATTGGTCCCTGCGGCATCCTCGCCGAGCCTTGAGGGCTGCGCGCTCTTTGATGCGTGGCATATCGCCAAGACGACCAACGATGTTCCCCGACTGCTCGATACGGCCTCGAGCGATAATCCGTGGGCCAAACCGGGAACGGTTTCGTGCCAGCCGGGCGGTGAGTGGGATGTGCGCACCCGCTTCGCGCGTATTGTCGAGGCACTTAACGTTGTCACACGGCTCGACTATACCTATCGGGTAAACGTTGCCGAGGGGATTATGCTCGTTCGGTTTGGGCACTCTGTCGTGAATGCCATGCCGCAACGTGAATACGACGCTCAAGATGATGCCTGGCGCGAGCTGGAAGAGGACACGCGTGCGATCTGGGCCGCGGAGCACGATGCGCGCGTGGCACTCACGCTTGCGGCAGCGTGTTTTGCCGCGGGCACCTGCATCACGCGCTGCTATGTGCAGATTGCTGCTCCCGACAGTGAGCAGGGCGAGCGCGTTGTCGCAACGTATTTCTTTGGGCGTGCGGCCTATCTGGCCGATTGCGTGCCTGTCGCCAAGGATCTTGAGAGCATGGACATGGACGATATGCCGTGCAAGCGTGTGCTTGAGGCGTATGAGTCAACCGCTCCGGAGACGATTGAGCCGGCGGAGGTTCATGCTCGTCCGCGTGATGACCATCGCGCGCTGCCGCCGGCGCTGCGCGATCTGCTGCTTGCCGATACGGCTGACGAGTTGGAGGTCATGGAAGAGGACGACGACCCATACGTGGCCCGTGTTGTTGAATTGCGCGAGCAGGCAAAAGTCGACCGTACAGGTGCTTTTGAAGGCTTTTCCCGTCTTGTCGAGGAGTTGGAGGCTAAGTGCACTGTCGCCGAGCTTTTGGCGACAGGTCCGGTTCAAACGCAGTTTTGCGATAACCAGCTGGTGCGCATGGTGCTACCGGTGTTGGAAGAAGACCGCTCTGTGCGAATCCTTCGTGCGCCCGACGCGCTGTACTTTGCCCAGCACGAGATCTGCAGCTTTTACGCCGAGCAAGAGGACTTTGAACGAGCACTGCCCGAGGTGCGCCATCTTTACGATCTGGCACGCTCGTCCATGCAATCGCACTTTGCGCTCATCAACGTGCTTGCGCGTCTGGAGCGCTTTGACGAGATTATCGAGGTGGCGCGCCACGGCCTACGTATTGCCAGCGATCGTTCTGCAATCGGCTACCTGTTCTATCGCTTGGCGTTTGCCTATTGGAATTGCGATCAGCTCGACCTGGCGCTGGCTTGTTACCGTCTCGTGCCGCGCGGCGAGGGGTCGGGCAGCAGCGCGTTGGAAGAAATGCAGGGCCTTATGAACGAGATGGGCGTCAGCGAGCCTCCGACGTTCGAGGAAGCGGTCGAGACCATCCGCAAGGCTGGACTCGAGCTGCCGCCAGTGTCCGCCGTGACGAATCAGCTGGCAGATGCCGCTGTGCAACTGGTCGACAACGGCTTCTTTTTCCTGGCACGCGGTTGCATCTTCCAAATGTGGCGCACCATGGGCAACGACGAGCTCGGCTCCCTCAACCGCTCGCTGGGGTAGGCGAAGCCTCCAAGGAGGAAAGGATGCTAGGCAATTAGAAAATTTCCTCTTGCCCATCCTTGGCTGTTTGGTTACTATAGAACGGCTGTTACGGAGAGCTGACCGAGAGGCCGAAGGTGCTCGCCTGCTAAGCGAGTATGCCCCAAAAGGGCATCTGGGGTTCGAATCCCCAGCTCTCCGCCAGTTTAACTTTAAAGAAGGGTCCCATCGAGGGCCCTTTTTTATTATCGAGAAAGGGCGCTGGGGATTCGAACCCGAGAGGGCACGGGCGTTAAGCAAACGCGAAAGCGTTTGTAGCCCGTGGGCGAAAAGCCGCCAGGCTTTGAAGCCGGAGGGCATGCGTAGCACGCCCGGACATCCCCAGCTCTCCGCCAGTATGAATTGAAAGAAGGGCTCCATTCGGGGCCCTTTTTGCTATCAAGAACGTAAACTGGGGATTCGAACCCTCAAAAAAAGAGGCATCCTTTCGGACGCCTCCTTTCAGTGGGCTTATTATGCTTGCGCCCTACACCTCGGGTGCCTTGGCTATGGTCTCGCTTTCTGCTGTGAGTGGGCGGTTGTCGATGCGGCGGCCCAAGCGATCGAGCTTCACGAGCAGCCATTCAATGGGATTCGGCCCTGCGCCTTCCTCGTCGGCAACCAGGTCCATGACGGCGATCTTGGTGCCGTCCTGCTTGAGCGTGACGCTACCCACCTTGTCACCCACATGCACCGTGCCCGAAAGATCGTCGTAGCTAACATTTTCGGTCACCTCGCCGGCAAGGGAAAACACGGTCGCTTGCGCCGTGGGATCGGCGAGTGTGGCGTCGATCGTCTTATCCGTCCAGTCGGTTTGGCCAATGCGCGCCATAAGCGGGTTGCCGTTGGCGGTCTTTTCCTGTGTGTTGGCGATTGCGACCGTCACCTTGTGGCCGTAGTACCAGTTGGCAAGGGTGGCGGTATCGGTAAAGCGCTGGTCGGTGGTGGTGGAGTTCAAAACGACGGTGTAGATCTCGTCGTCGTCGCGGTTGTAGGCGCTCGTGAAGCAGTAGCCCGCGTCGTCGGTGGTGCCGGTCTTGCCGCCAATGTTGCCATCTTGGCCCAGCAAATAGTTATGCGTGTCCATGGAATGCGAATGGTCGGTGCCGTCGGCGCCCGTGACCTCGATCCAGGAATCCTCGCTCGCTACGACCTCGCGGATCGTGTCGTTTTTCATGGCCTCCTGCATCATCAACGCTACGTCGTGTGCGGTTGAGTGCATATCGCCAGCCCACTCATCAAAGTCCAGACCATGCGGGTTTTCAAAAAGCGTACCGGTGCAGCCGAGCTTCTTGGCGCGCCCGTTCATGGCCTTCACAAATGTGGCCTCGGCGTCTTTGGTCTTAGGCTCGATCTTCTTGCCCACATATTCGGCGAGCACGACGGCGGCGTCGTTGCCCGAGGGAATCATCAGGCCGCGCAGTGCCTGCTCCACGGCAAGCTCATCGCCTTCGAGCAAGCCAGCGGTCGAATTACCCACGGTGGCTGCGGCGTTGCTCACCGTGACCTTCTCGTCCATCTTGCAATTCTCGACGGTTAGGATTGCGGTCATGACCTTGGTGATCGAGGCAATCTTGACCTGTTTGTCAGCATCGCGGGCATAGTAGACGGTGCCGTCTTTGCCCATGACGAGGGCATTGGTCGCATCGATATCGGGCAGGTTTTCGGCCGTGATGCCGCGCGCATCGGCGGTTTTGCCGCAAACATTGTCGGTCGTGAGCACTTGGGCGCCGGCGACGGTGGGCACGCCAGCGGCAAGGGCGATAGCGCAGACAAAGCCGGCGGCAAGCCGGGCTGAGCGCTTTGCAAAAGAGGTGAGGGACTTCACAGATTTCGCTTTCGACGGGATGGTCTCTTCTGGAACTAGAGTATATCGTTTGCCGGCGTCGGCGATCATCGCGTGCGCGCGTGGTCCACATCCGCACCCGAACGGGCACAAGGGTGCTTAAGGCCGACTTAATCACCCACGTTTGTTGTGTGTGGCGTGCGTCGCCTCGGGCATAATGGAGCGCGAGAGGAGCACGCATGAACGAGCGCATTTTGGTAGTTGATGACGAGAAGGCCATCGCCGACCTAGTTGGCATCTACCTTACAAAAGAGGGCTTTGATGTCCAGATTGCCTATAGCGGGGCCGATGCTGCCAAGGCGATTTTGGAGCAGGAGTTCGATCTGGCGCTGCTTGATGTCATGCTGCCCGATATCGATGGGTTTGAGCTGCTGCGTACGATCCGTTCCAGCCATACCTATCCCGTGATCATGCTGACGGCGCGCGATGCCCAGCAAGACAAGATCGGGGGCCTTTCGCTTGGCGCGGACGATTACGTGGTTAAGCCGTTCCGTCCGCTGGAGCTCATCGCGCGCGTGCACGCTCAGCTTCGCCGCTATACCAGCTACGGTAGCCGTGCACAGGCGGCCGAGTCGCCGACCATTCAGCTCGACGGCTTGGAGATCAACCGCGATGCTCGTTCCGTGACAGTGGACGGTTCACCGGTTCGCCTCACGCCCACCGAGTATTCAATCTTGCTGTATCTGGTCGAGCATCGCGGCAGCGTGGTGGCCGTGGAGGACCTGTTCCGCGCGGTGTGGAACGAGGACTTTATGCCCGGCTCCAACAATACGGTGATGGTGCATATTCGCCACTTGCGCGAAAAGATCGGCGACGACGCACAAAAGCCACGCTTTATCAAAAACGTCTGGGGCGTCGGCTACATCATCGAATAACGCTTTTCGCTTGTGAGGATCTTGATATGACAAAAGGCGATAGGCAAGCGTTCGAGGTGCCCGATCGGCTCTTTGAATACGTGAGGTCGGTCGTCGACAACCGCGCGCTTGCAACGGTGCTGCTCTTTTTGCTGAGCCTGCTGCTGATTGGCATCGACAACATCGTCGGAATCTTGGCGGTGCTGCTTGTCGGCTTTTTGCTGATCGATCGATTTGAGATCGTGTGCCGCTGCGTGGTGATTGGCGGCGCCGCGTGGGCCATGACGTTGGCGATTGGCGCCATGGCGCTCGGCGGCATCGAAGGGCCGGTGCTGTTCGATGCCGGCTTTGTATTCAACATGCTTGGCTTTGTGCTGGCGCTTGCCGCGTGCGTGCTGTTCTTGTGTGGCCGCGCCCTGTACTACCAGGGCTACGAGCAGGGCGAGCAGCATGCCGATTGTGTGCTGGCCGCTCGTATTCAAGATCGCCTGATCGATCACCCCGACACCTGGGATAACATCGACGGCGACTTCTTGGAGGTCGAGGGCGCCCTTAACCGCGTGCGTGACCGTGAGCGCAAGGTGCAGCAAGCTCTGCGTGACGAGTCGCATCGCAAGGACGATTTGGTCACGTACTTGGCACATGACCTACGCACCCCGCTTGCCAGTGTGGTGGGCTATCTTTCGCTGCTGCAAGAGGCTCCCGAGCTGCCGGTTGAGCAACGTGCGCACTTTACGGGCGTGGCGCTCGACAAAGCGCACCGGCTCGATACGCTCATCGAAGAGTTCTTCGATATCACGCGCTTTGACTTCCACGATATCGTGCTCACGCGCGGCTATGTTGATCTGGGGTTGCTGCTGGCTCAGGTGGCTGACGAGTTCTATCCCATCCTCAACGAGCAGCATAAGGAAGTCCAAGTTGATATTCGCGAGGACCTGACGGTGCTCGTGGATGGCGACAAAATGGCTCGCGTGTTCAACAACATCATGAAAAACGCTATTGCCTATAGCTATGAGGGCTCGACCATCACGATCGAGGCCAGACGCCGGGACGGCGGTGGCGTGCGCGTGCGCTTTATCAATCAGGGCGATCCTATCCCTGAGGCAAAGCTCAAGGTGATCTTTGAGAAGTTCTATCGCCTGGATGCGGCGCGTGCGACCAATCGCGGCGGCGCTGGACTGGGGCTTGCCATCGCCAAGGAGATCGTATGCGCGCACGGCGGTACCGTTGCATGTGAATCGACGCCCGAACACACGATATTCACCATCGAGCTGCCCGCCGCATAGTCAGTGTGCCCTTACAAACACTTGACAATGCGCTCACGTGCATATGAGCCGCGATTCCTACTATCGATACTGCTGAATTGATATCGATGTGGAGGTATGCGGTATGACGGCTGCTGCGGCTGTGGAGCCCACGGAGCTTGAAGAACTCATGAAATCGCAGGCCGAGGCCGCGCACGAGCGCGAGGTTGGGGATGCGACTCGCCCCACGGCAGAGGATCTTGCCGCCTCGCCGACGCGAATCGATGTTGAGGGCCTCGACCTGTTCTATGGCGACCACCATGCGCTCAAGGACGTGAATATCAAGATCCGCGACAAGCAGATTACCTCGTTCATCGGGCCTTCGGGCTGCGGAAAGTCCACGTTGCTGCGCTGCTTTAACCGCATGAACGACGGCATCAAGGACTGCCGAATCGAGGGCAAGATTGCGCTCGATGGTCAAGATATCCTGGGCGACTACGACATCTGCCGCCTTCGCCAGCGCGTGGGCATGGTGTTCCAGCGCCCCAACCCGTTTCCCATGAGCATCTACGACAACGTCGCCTATGGGCCGCGCGGTATGGGTGTGCGCGATCGCGTCGTGCTCGACGAGCTGGTCGAAGACTCCCTGCGACGCGCCGCCCTGTGGGACGAGGCCAAGGACAAGCTCAAAGAGTCGGGTCTGGGTCTTTCGGGCGGCCAGCAGCAGCGTCTGTGCATCGCCCGCGCACTTGCCGTGCAGCCCGACATTCTGCTGATGGACGAGCCGACCTCGGCACTCGACCCTGTGTCGACGCTGGTGGTGGAGCAGCTGGCCTGCGAGCTCAAAGAGACCTGCACGCTCGTGGTCGTTACGCACAATATGCAGCAGGCGGCGCGTATCTCCGATTCGGTCGCATTCTTTTTGCTGGGTGAGCTGGTGGAGCACGCGCCCACCGCGCAACTCTTCAAGAATCCGACCGATCCGCGCACGGCGGATTATTTGACGGGGCGTTTTGGCTGATACCATCTAGTGAAGGTACCTTTAGGGTTAAGATGCGGTCATGCCGGCCGCAAAGGGGTTCAACATGATCTATTACGTCGAGGACGATGACAACATCAGGGATTTGACGGTCTATGCGTTGCGCAAGCAGGGAATCGAGGCCGAGGGCTTTTCGTGCGACGGTGAGTTTAAGACTGCCGTGGCGCGACGGGTACCCGATGCCGTCCTGCTCGATATCATGCTGCCCGATACCGATGGCTTGGCGATTATGCGTCGCCTGCGTGCCGACCGCCTGACGGCGACGGTGCCCATCATGATGCTTACCGCCAAGGATACCGAGCTCGACAAGGTGATGGCGCTCGATGGCGGTGCCGACGATTACCTGACTAAGCCGTTTTCGCTCATGGAGCTTGCGAGCCGCTGCCGCGCACTGCTGCGTCGCGGCGGCATGGTCAAGCAGGCGAGCGATGTGCTCAGCGTGGGCGACATCGTGCTCTCGCCCAGCCATCGCGAGGTGACCGTTGCCGGCGAGCCGCTTAAGCTCACCCTGCGCGAGTTCGACCTGCTCGAGTACCTCATGCGCAAGCCCGGCGTGGTTTTTACCCGCGAGTCGTTGCTGCAGAGCGTGTGGGGCTGGGACTTCGACGGCGGTTCGCGCACCGTTGACGTGCACGTGCAGACGCTTCGCCAAAAACTGGGCGAGCATGCCAGCGCCATCGAGACCGTGCGCGGCGTGGGCTACCGCTTGGCCGAGCCTTCTGCCGGTGATGGTGCCGAAGGTGACGACACCGCGGCCACCGCATCGGAGGAGTAACCCGTGGTCTTCGCCCCCCAGGGAAAACATACGCTGTCGCACCGCGTTTTTGTGACGATCTTTGTCTGCGCCATGGCGGTTATCGTGGCGTTTACGGTGCTGGGTGCGTTCTTTGTGCAAAACACCTTGGCGGATGCCACGAGTGCCAATCTGGCGCAGGAAACCGAGCTCATTGCTGCCGCTCTCGACGAACAGCAGGAGCCCATCCCGTTCTTGCGTAGTCTCGATCGCGAGGACTTGCGCATCACGCTGATTAACAAGGATGGATCGGTTGCCTACGACAACGAGGCGTCGCCTTCCACACTGCCCAACCATGGCGATCGCCCCGAGGTCATCGAGGCCTTTGAGAGTGGTTCGGGTTCCGCGGAGCGCGCAAGCTCTACGCTCGACGAGATTATGCTGTATCGCGCCGTCGCCCTTGATAACGGCCAGGTTGTCCGCTTGGCGCAGGCCCAGCCTGGCGTTGCGGCGATTTTGCTGTCGATGGTGGCGCCGATGCTGCTTATCGCAGCAGCGGGTGCGGTACTCTCGTTTTTTATGGCGCGCCGCGAGTCCCGTGCCATCATCGCGCCGTTGCAAGAGGTGGATTTGGACCACCCACGCCGTAGCTATGAGCACGCCTATGCCGAGATGGTCCCCATGCTTGAGCGTATCGAGTCGCAGCGCCAGGAACTCAAGCGCCAAATGGCGGTGCTAGCGGACAACGACCGTATGCGCCGCGAGTTCACGGCGAATATCACCCATGAGCTCAAGACGCCGCTTACGGCGATTTCGGGCTATGCCGAGCTCATCGCAAACGGCATGGTCGAGGGCGAGGGCGACCTGCGCAACTTTGGCGGTCGCATCTATCGTGAGGCGGGCCGCTTGGCAGCGCTTGTCAACGATATCCTTACGCTGTCTAACTTGGACGAGGCCGAGCGTGCAACTGAGGGCGAGGCGGTGCCCATTGGTTCCACGGAGCCTATTGAGCTCTCGCGTGCCATCTACGCGGTTGAGCAGCGTCTTGAACAGGTCGCCCGTCAGGCGAATGTGACGATAAGTCATGAGACCAAGCCTGTGGTCATCGAAGGCGTGTCGCGCTTGATTGACGAGCTCATCTATAATCTGGCGAGCAACGCCATCCGCTACAATCGACCCGGCGGTACGGTTACGCTGCAGTGCGACACCAACGACGAAGGCCATCCGTTCCTTGCGGTCGCCGACACGGGAATCGGTATCGCGCCTGAAGAACAGGGCAAGGTATTTGAGCGGTTCTATCGCGTGGACAAGAGTAGGTCCAAGGCGCGCGGCGGAACCGGTCTGGGGCTTGCCATTGTCAAGCATGCGGCCCTGTATCATCACGCCACGCTCGATCTGTCGAGCGAGTTGGGCGTGGGAACCACCATTACGGTGACGTTTCCCATACAGCAGGACGAGCCATTCGCATAGCGATACAACATAGGTATTGATGTAGACGCCGCATTTGACTTTCGGGTGCGGCGTTGTTGTGCAATTTTACGATTGCTTCCGACATTTTTACAGGAGAGCCTGTTTCTTATGTATAGAGTTTGGTCTCGGTAAAAAGATGCGATAACATACGGACAGTTTTGTCAATCCGAACTGGGGAAATGAAAGGCAAGCTGCATGACCCTTCTCGAACTGTTCCAGCTGCTGAAGAAGCACCTCAAGCTGGTCATCACCCTTCCGGTGGTCTGCGCGATCGCCATGGGCATCGTGTCCTTCGCCGCGATGGACAACACCTATACCGCGACGACGAGCATGTACATTCTCGCCAAGACCGACGATAGCGGCCAGATGAGCTACAACGATCTCTCGGCGAGCCAGATGCTTTCCAACGATATCGCCACGCTGCTGGATAGCGATAGCGTTAAGAGCGGCGCCGCCAAGGAACTGGGCCTCACCGATCTGGATGACTACAAGGTGTCTGTTTCCTCCGAGACCACCACGCGTGTCATTACGCTTTCGGTTACCGGCACCGATGCCAAGGAGACGGCTGAGGTCGCAAAGGCCATAGCTAGCTCGGTGAGTACGGTCGCTCAGAACGTCGGCGCTGCCCAGAGCATCAACGTTATCGACGAGGCTAAGACCCCCGAAGCCCCCAGCGGCCCCAAGCGCACGCTGTATATTGCCGTCGCGTTCCTCGCCGGTATCTTTATCGCAGTCGCCTATGTCGTTTTGGCAGACATGCTCAATACCCGCATCCGCGGTGCCGAAGAGGCGGAAGAGCTCCTGGGCATTCCCGTTGTTGGCCGAATTCCGGCTATGAAAGGTGGTAAATAGGCATGGCTAAGGCAAAGAACACCGATAAGCTCGTTGTACAGAATGCCGCCAAGACCCTTCTGGCCAACATCCGCTTTGCGAGCGTGGACGACCCCATTCGCACCATCACCGTTACGTCCTCGATTCCCAACGAGGGCAAGTCTACGGTTTCCATCAACCTTGCCCAGGCTATCGCCACCAGCGGCAAGAGCGTCCTGCTGGTCGAGGCTGATATGCGTCGCAGGTCCCTTGCCGATATGCTCGGCGTCCGCTCCCGCGGCGGACTCTATGCAGTCCTTTCCGAGCAGGTTTCTATTGACCAGGCGATTGTCGAGACGGGTCAGAAGAACTTCTACTTCCTCGATGCCGAGCCGCATATTCCCAATCCTGCCGACATCATCGTCTCTCACCGCTTTGCCAAGCTGGTAAAGGCACTGTCCGCCAAGTTCCAGTACGTCATCTTTGATGCTCCCCCGGTCGGCACCTTCATCGATGCTGCCGAGATCGCAAGTCTGACCGACGGTGCGCTTTTTGTCGTGCGTGAGGATTTCACCAAGCGCGAGGAGGCGCTCAACGCCATCGGTCAGCTTAAGAAGTCCGAGAAGGTCAAGCTCATTGGTACCGTTATGAACTACTGCGAGACCGAGACCAGCGAGTACTACTACTCCTACTACACCAGGGACGGTAAGAAGGTGAAGAAGGGCTCCGACGATCAGGGGACTTCCAAAAAGGGCATCTTCACCAACCGAGCAAACGTTTAGTTGATTAAGGCTGACCTATGCGTGACATTCATTGCCATATCTTGCCGGGTGTAGACGACGGCGCCGCCGATCTCGATGAGAGCTTGGCGATGCTCGAGGCTGCCAAGCGGGCCGGTGTAACCAGAATCGTTTGCACTCCTCACTGCCGTGATCCCTATTTTGATTACGACAAGATGTGGGATGCCTTTGAGCTGCTGCGTGATAACGCTGACGGTTTTCCGCTCCAGATGGGCTTCGAGGTCAACCATCGAAAGCTCGTTGAGCTTGGTATCGATGCCGCGGAGCACTTGCATTTCGATGGAACCAACGAGTTTCTGCTCGAGCTTTCGACGCATGCCGATGCGTATGCGTTTAGAGAGTACGAGAACACGATTTACGATTTGCAGTGCCGTGGCTACCAGGTGATCATCGCTCATCCTGAGCGCTATCGTGCGGTTCAAAAGGATGTAAGCGTGGCGGAGCGCCTGGTCGATATGGGCTGCAAGCTGCAGGCTTCGGCGGACTTTATTGCCGGCGGTCGCTTTGGTCGCGAGAAAAAGCCGGCACAGCGCCTGTTCGATCAGAACCTGTACAGCTTCATCGCGAGCGATGCCCATAACGTGGGTCATTACGATTGCCTGGCGAAGGCTCGCGCGAAGTTTAGCGTGCGCGGAGCTCATTTTCGCTAAAATCTGTCCCTAACGTTCGCATTGAATGAAGGGGCAGCCATGGATATTCAACTTAAGACGGGATGCTTTGATGACGCGGCGTTGGTGCGCCGCGTCGTTTTTATGGACGAGCAGGGCTACGAGAATGAGTTCGACGCTATCGACGAGGATCCGAACTGCATTCATGTGACGCTCTATGTAGACGGCGAGCTTGCCGGTTGCTCGCGCGTGTTTCCCGAAGAGCTTGAGCGCGTGGCTGACGCAGAGGCCCCGGTGTTGCCGGCATGCGACATGGACGAAGGCGTTGCGGCGGGGGAGACCTACATTATGGGGCGCGTCGCAGTGCTGCCGGCTATGCGTCGTCGCGGATTGGCGAGTGCGATCGTCGAGGCCAGTGATGCGTGTGCACGCGATGCCGGCGCAAAGCTTATTAAGCTGCATGCACAGGAATACGTGCTGCCGCTCTATGTAAAGGCGGGCTACACGCAAATTGCCCCGGTAGATTACGAAGACGAGGGCCAACCCCATGCCTGGATGGCCAAGCGCGTAGATGGCAGATAGGGACGTTCCTTTTCTGCCGGCAGCTGGGGACACTCCTTGGCAATTGGCGCATCGGAGCGCTTAGACATACAGATTTTCGATTCCGTATGTATATATGCGCGCTAATGGGTTATAAAATCTAAGTCTGAACATAGCAGGTCTGCGATTCGGCTCGGGCGACCGGGCCGTTTTTGCGGACGGGGGTAGCGCGAAAGGACTGCACATGCGTCAATTTAAGACCGAGAGCAAAAAACTGCTCGACCTCATGATCAACTCCATCTACACCAATAAGGAAATCTTCCTGCGCGAGCTTATCTCTAACGCGAGCGACGCCGTCGACAAGCTCAACTTTAAGAGCCTGCAGGATCCGAGCGTCAAGATCGACCAGGGCGACCTGGCTATTCGCGTTTCCTTTGATAAAGACGCCCGCACCATTACCATCTCGGATAACGGCATTGGCATGACCGCCGAGGAGCTCGAGCGCAATCTGGGCACCATCGCCCATTCCGGCTCCGAGGAGTTTAAGACCGAGAACGCCGAGCAGCAGGGTTCGGATGTCGACATCATCGGCCAGTTTGGCGTGGGCTTCTACTCGGCCTTTATGGTCGCCAGCCATGTGAAGGTCGTCAGCCGCGCCTACGGCGAGGATGTCGCCCATGTGTGGGAATCCGACGGTCTTGAGGGCTACACCATCGAGGACGGCGAGCGTGCCGAGCACGGTACCGATGTCATCCTGACGCTGCGCGAGAACGAGAAGCTCGATGCCGACGGCGAGGCCGAGACCTACGATCGCTTCCTGACCGAGTGGGGCCTCAAGAGCCTAATTCAGCAGTACAGTAACTATGTGCGTTACCCGATCCAGATGATGGTGTCCAAGAGCCGCCAGAAGCCCAAGCCCGAGGATGCTGGCGATGACTACACGCCCGAGTACGAGGACTACCAGGAGCTCGAGACCGTCAACTCCATGACGCCGATCTGGAAAAAGCGCAGCTCCGATGTCGAGCAGAAGGACTACGACGAGTTCTACAAGTCCACGTTCCACGACTTTGACGATCCTGCGCGCACCATCAGCTTCCATGCCGAGGGCACGCTCGAGTATGACGCCCTGCTGTTTGTGCCGGGCCGCGCGCCGTTCGATCTGTACAGCAAGGATTACGAGAAGGGTCTGGCGCTCTACAGCTCCAATGTCCTGATCATGGAGAAGTGCGACGACCTGCTGCCCGACTACTACAACTTTGTCCGCGGCGTCGTGGATTCCGCCGACGTGTCGCTCAACATCTCGCGTGAGACGCTGCAGCAGAACCGTCAGCTCAAGGCCATCGCCAAGCGTGTGGAAAAGAAGATCACCGCTGACCTTGAGGATATGCGTGACAACGACCGCGAGGCCTACGAGAAGTTCTTTGAGAACTTTGGCCGCGGCCTTAAGTACGGCATCTACTCGAGCTATGGCATGAAGGCCGATGAGCTCGCCGACCTGTTGCTGTTCTGGTCTGCCAAGGAACAGAAGATGATTACCCTGGCCGAGTATGCCAAGGGCATGCCCGAGGATCAGAAGGCTATCTACTACGCCGCCGGCGACTCGCGTGAGCGCTTGGCCAAGATGCCCGTGGTAAAGGGCGTGCTCGACCGCGGCTATGACGTGCTGCTACTGACGCAGGATGTGGATGAGTTCACCTTCCAGGCCATGCGTGAGTACGTTGCTGCCGATATGCCCAAGATTTACGAGGACGACGCTGCCCGCGAGGCTGCCGAGAAGGCTGTGGCCGACGGTGCCGAGCCCGAGGTCGAGGATCGTCATCTGGAGCTCAAGAACGTCGCGACCGGTGATCTTGACCTGGCGACCGAGGACGAAAAGAAGGAGGCCGAGGACGCCACCAAGGAGAACGAGGACCTCTTTAATGCCATGAAGGAGGCGCTCGGCGACAAGGTCGAGAAGGTTGCCGTCTCCGCGCGCCTGACCGATGCCCCCGCTTGCATCACCACCGAGGGCCCGCTTTCGCTTGAGATGGAGAAGGTACTCCAGAAGGGACCCGAGGGCGCGCCCGACGGCATGCCCAAGAGCCAGCGCGTGCTCGAGCTCAACGCCAAGCACCCGGTCTTTGACAAGCTTGTCGCTGCCCAGAAGGCAGGCGACGCCGACAAGATCAAGCAGTACTCCGGTCTGCTCTATGACCAGGCTCTGCTGGTCGAGGGCATCCTCCCCGAGGACCCCGTGGCCTTCGCGGCGGCTGTTTGTAACTTGATGTAGTTGGGTCGTTACGCGGTTTTACCAAACCGCGTAACAGCTCGACGCTGCCCTCAGTTCCGCCGTTCTAACGAACGGCGGACCAGTCGACGCTGCGCGGGCGCCAGAGCGACAACTTGTCATTCAAAGAGGACGGCATGACCAGAAGGTCTATGCCGTCCTCTTTTCATGCCAATTTGTTCGCTCTGGCGCCCGCTCGCTGGCATTGCTAAAACATCGATGTTACCGTGGTCCAAACTAGTCGTTGGGGGCGTTCTTGTTTGACCAGTCGTTTAAGAACGTCCCCGATGACTATTTGAATTGCTAATTTGTGCGGGTTGTGGTTTTGTGACCTGCTGAAATTAAAGATACTGTACAACTGTACGTTAATTCGTCTTCGTAGTATATTGCTACCCGCAAAACTCAATACCATTGTGCTCTGAGACGCTAAAGCGCTTACGTACAATGGTTATCGATAGTACGATTCGATTCAACGACAGGATGGATGGTCCAAGCGTGAGTCTCGGCAGCAAACTATCCAATGCAAAGGTCTCCTTTGCGATATTTAAGCGCGACATTAAGCGACTGCTTGTGAACCCCGTCGCCTTGGTGGTTACCCTTGGCGTGTGCGTTATTCCCTCGCTGTATGCCTGGTACAACATCGTGGCCAACTGGGATCCGTACGGAAACACCCAGGGCATCAAGATTGCCATCGCCAACAACGATCGGGGCACCCAAAACGACCTGGTGGGCGAGCTCAACGCGGGCGATCAGGTCGTCGATCAGCTCAAGGAGAACGATCAGCTGGGCTGGACCTTCGTCGATTCTGCGGCCGATGCCAAAGAGGGCGTCGAGAGCGGTGAGTACTATGCGGCCATCGTAGTCCCCAAGAACTTCTCGGATAACCTGGTTTCGATGCTCGACGGCAACTACCATCAGCCCAAGCTTACGTACTACGTCAATGAGAAGAAGAGCGCTATTGCGCCCAAGGTTACCGACACCGGTGCAAACACCATCGAGGAGCAGATCAACTCGGAATTTGTCTCCACGGTGGGCGAGACCGTTGCCAGTATTGCCAAGGATGCCGGAGTCGATTTAAAGGACAAGGCAACCCAGACTCAGGATTCGTTGGCCGGTTCGGTATCAGAGGCTTCCGATACGTTGGGCGAAGTGCGTGATTCGATTGGCGACATGAATGCCGCCATCGATAAGACGAGTGGTTCCATTGCCTCGGCAGATGCGGCACTTGCCGGTCTGCAGGGTCAGGCGCCGTCGCTGACGCAGGCGATCTCCCAGGGCAATGACCTGCTGGGCGAGGCTCGCGCCACGGCGGGCAACTCTGTCGCCTCGCTCTCCAAGGCGCTCTCGGAAGGCAGCCTTGCGCTCACCAAGACGTCAGCCTCCGCAAACGCTGCGATTGGCAAGCTGACGGGCACGGTCGCATCTACGACTACCCGTATCGACAACTCGCTTGAGTCTCTCCAAGCGACGATCGACCACAATAAGGCCGTTATCGGGCACTTGGAAATTCTCGTCAATGACACGTCGACAGGTTCCAAGGAAATTGACGCGCGCATTGTATCGATCATCGATTTGCTCCGCGAGCAGAATGAAAAGCTTCAGAGCATCAAGGACGGTCTGTCTGCGCAGTCGAGCGCCATGGCGAATGACGCTGCGGCTGTCTCGGGTGCCAGCGACGCTATCAATAATGCAATTCAGACCGGTGCGACCAACCTTGGCCAGGCTCAGACGGACCTGGGTCAAAACGCGCTGCCGAAGGTCTCGAGCGCACTTGATTCGTTTGCCGCCGTCTCGGGTGATCTGACGGGAATCGTGTCTGGCCTCACGCCTACTATTGCAAGTGTGCGCGGTACACTTTCGCAACTCAACGCCACGCTCGGTCAGGCCAAGACCACGCTGTCCCAGACCGATGCCTCGCTTGCCAAGGTCCAGGACAAGCTCGCAACCGCCGCCAACGACATCGCGGCGCTACAGACCTCCGAGTCCATGGGCGAGCTGGCCGGCCTGATGGGCGTCGACGTCGATGATGTTGCAGACTTCATGGCATCTCCGGTCGAGCTGACCTCAAAGTCAATTTACCCGGTCAAGAGCTTTGGTTCGGGCATTGCCCCGTTCTATACCAATCTGGCGCTGTGGGTGGGCGGCTACGTGCTTATCGCCATCTACAAGCTCGAGGTCGACCGCGAAGGCATCGGCAGCTTTACGGCGCGCCAAGGCTACTTTGGCCGCTGGTTGCTCATGGTGATCCTGGGCGCGTTGCAGGCCATCATCGTTACGGTAGGCGATCTGGTGATTGGCGTGCAGTGCGTCAGCCCGCTGCTGTTCGTGCTGGGCGGCATCGCCATTTCGTTCACCTACGTCAATATCATCTATGCGCTGTCCACCACGTTTAAGCATATCGGCAAGGCTATCGGCGTCATTCTCGTCATCGTGCAGATCCCGGGTTCGTCGGGCATGTACCCCATCGAGATGATGCCCGGCTTCTTCCAGTGGCTGCACCCGCTGCTGCCCTTTACCTACGGCATCAATCTGCTGCGCGAGACGGTCGGCGGCATGTATTCGTTCAACTACCTGTTTAACCTGTGCATTCTGGGCGTGTTCTTGATCGTGGCGCTCTTTATCGGCCTGCAGCTGCGTCCGCTGCTGCTCAACCTTAACCTGCTCTTTGATAAACAGCTCTCCACGACCGGTATGATGATTTGCGAGTCCAACGACCTGCCGCGCCAGCGCTACTCGCTGCGCACGGCCATGCGCGTCATGCTCGATTCCGATTCGTACCGTCGCGAACTGCTCGATCATGCGGTCGCCTTTGAACATCGCTACCCGTACTACATCAAGGGCGGTTTTGCCGCCGTGGTGGGCGTTCAGGTCCTGCTCTTTGTCCTGTCGACGGTTCTCGATATCGACAATAACGGCAAGATCATCCTGCTTGTCATTTGGATCATCTCGGTTATTGCCATCTGCGGCTGGCTTATCAATATCGAATATATCCGAGCGAGCCTCAATACCCAGATGCGCATCTCGGCGCTTTCGGATGAGGACCTGCGTCGCGAGATGCGCGAACACACGGCCGCCATTCCTGCCGCCCGCCACATGTTTGGCCTCAACGCCAGCGAGCGTGGTGCCAAGGGCGGCGATCAGTCCACGGGCCGCTTGCCGCATATCGGCTCGCACCATAAATCTCAGGGCAGCGACAGCACAGCCACAAATGATGGAGATACCACCGCGCTTGGCAAGCACTCCAAAGGAGGTGAGGCATAAATGAAGAACATCCTGCATCTGTTTAAGCGCGATGTCCAAAACGTGTCTCGCTCCGTGATCGGCTTGGTTGTCGTGATGGGCCTCATTATCGTACCGTGTCTGTACGCGTGGTTTAACATCGCCGGCAGCTGGGATCCGTACGGCAACACCGGCAATCTTAAGATCGCCGTGGTCAACACCGATGAGGGTTACGAGAGCGATTTGATCCCCGTCGAGGTTAACGTGGGCGAAAACGTGACCGCCACCCTACGCGGCAACGAGAGCTTCGATTGGGTTGTGCTCAACAATCGCGAAAAGGCTATCGAGGGCGTTAAGTCGGGCGCGTACTATGCTGCCGTCGTTATCCCCAAAACGTTTAGCGCTGACATGATGACGCTTTTCTCGACCGACGTGAAGCATGCCGATATCGAGTTCTACGAGAATCAGAAGGCCAACGCCATTGCGCAGATCGTGACCGAGAAGGGTTCGAGCGCCGTCCAGAGCCAGGTTAACAAAACTTTTACCGAGACCATTACGACGATCGGTCTTAAGACGGTGTCCAGCCTGCTCGATTACATGAGCACCGACCAGGTGGGTAACTTTATCGCCAACCTGTCCTCGACGCTCGGCGATTCGATTGAGGACCTGCGAGACGTTCAGGCTAATGCTTCGTCGCTGGCGGGCATTTTGAGCTCTACGTCCGATTCGTTGACGTCGGCGAGCGGTATGCTCCAGCAGACGGGTACGGTCGATGAGTCGACCAAGCAGTTGATGGAGCATGCCAAGAGCGGCATGAGCGATTCCAAAGAAGCGCTGAAGGCCGCCAACGACGCCATCAACGCCGCGATTGACGGAAGCGCGGGCTCGTTCGACAACGTGTCCGCCGAGCTTGCGAAGGCATTCGATGCCGCGAATCAGCATGTCTACCTTACGGTGTCTCAGCTCAACGATGCCGCGGCGGCGCTCAATACACGTGCCGACGATATCGACGCCACGGCCGACCAGCTCCGCGGCTTTGCCGAGCAGGTCAGTGACGAAAAGCTCCAGGAGAGCCTTAAATCTGTGGCAACATCGCTGGGCAGGATCGCGGTGGAGTATCGCAACAACGCCAAGGACCTGACGGCAACTGCTAAGTCCCTTTCTGACAGCATGGCAGAGGTCAACAGCACGCGTGCCGAGGTCGATCAGGCCATCGCCGATGCCAAGGCGGGCATTTCGGGCGCCAAGTCCGACTACGATTCCACGTTCTCGGTTAAGGCCAAGGAGCTCAAGAAGACGGTTTTGGGCATCCTGGACTCGCTCGATGGCATCTCGGGCGATCTGGATAGCGCCGTAGACGGCCTGACCGACGCATCCGGTTCGCTGGCAAAGGGCCTCTCCAAGGCTGCAAAGCTGGTCAACAAGGCTTCCGATCAGCTGGGCGAGGCGTCGGACAAGATCAGCGCGTTTAAGGACGAGCTCGATGGCGCCCTGATGTCGGACGACCTTGCCACGATCAAGACGATGATTGGCAACGACCCCGAGGGTTTGGCCGTGTCGCTTTCCGGCCCCGTCGCGCTCGATCGCAAGCCGGTCTATCCGATTCGTAACTACGGTTCGGCCATGGCACCGTTCTACACGATTCTGTCGCTATGGGTCGGCTCGATCGTGCTGGCGGCCATGATGAAGGTCTCGGTTGACGATGAGCTCATCAACGAGCTCATCCCCGTGCGCCTGCACGAGATCTACCTGGGCCGCTACCTGTTCTTTGGCGGTCTGGCCCTGCTGCAGGCAACGCTCGTGTGCGCGGGCGACATCCTGTTCTTTGGCATCCAGTGCGACGACCCGCTGCAGTTTGTGCTGGCGGGCTGGGTCGCGAGTCTCGTGTTCTCCAATATCGTCTACACGCTCACCGTGTCGTTTGGCGATATCGGCAAGGCGCTCGCCGTCGTGTTGCTGGTCATGCAGGTCGGCGGTTCGGGCGGTACGTTCCCCATCGAGATGACGGGCCCTGTGTTCCAGGCGATCTATCCGTTCCTGCCGTTCACCCACGGCATCAACGCCATGCATGCCGCCATGGCCGGTGCCTACCATATGGAGTACTGGATTGAGCTGGGCATTCTGGCGAGCTATCTGATTCCGTCGCTGGCACTGGGCGTCGTCTTCCGCCGCCCGGTCATCAAAGCCAACGACTGGATCATCGAAAAGCTGGAGTCAACCAAATTAATCTAGTTACGCGGTTTTACCAAACCGCGTAACGGCTCGACGCTGCAAACGCCCCTAAGCGGCAATCTGACGTTCAATTTCAAGGGCGCGACCAGAAGGTCAGCGCCCTTTCATTTCACGTCACCTTGCTCGCTTAGGGTCGTTTTCGCTGACATTGCCGGACCATCGAGGTTCACTTTGCCGACGCTTTAGTGGGCTGGATTGCGGTGCAGCGCTGGTTGTTGCTACAGTAGCGGGGCGTGCCGGGGGTCCGGCGCGTCCCGTTTTTATTTGACCATGAGGCGGCACGCAGCCATACGCGTGCGGACACCACGCCCAGTTTGAGTGTGAGGATGTTCCATGGCCCAATACGCTGCCAACGAAATCGAAAACTTGCCCGATAGCCCTGTTGCTCGCGAGGACCTGGGTGCGGGCGGCATCTCCCGTGGCGCCGGTGCTCGCTCGCCGCTGTTCTGGAAAGTTCTACTGCTTTCGGTGGCGATTATCTGGGGCTACTCCTTTACGACTATGAAGGACGCGCTCGACACCATCCCGGTGTTCGAACTGCTCTATGTTCGCTTTCTTCCCGCAGCGCTGGTCATGTTTGCCGTCTTCCACAAGCGCATCATTGCACATTTCAACGCTCGCAACCTGATCGTTGGCCTGAGTATGGGCGTGCTCATGTGGGCGGCCTATGCGTTGCAGACGGTCGGTCTGGCACATACTACGGCGGGCAAGAATGCTTTTTTGACGGGCACGTATTGCATCCTTGTGCCGTTCGCGAGCTATTTTCTGAGCGGCGAAAAACTCACCCGCTATAACCTGGGCGCGGCGCTGCTGTGCTTGGCGGGCATTGGCCTGGTGGCGCTCGATAGCGTTGAATTCAACATCGGTGACGTCATTACGCTGGCGGGTGCGGCCTTTTTCGCCATCCAGATGGCGGTGACTGCCAAGTACGGTCGCAAAATGGACATCAACGTCATCACGTTTTGGATGTTTGTGGGTAACGGCGTGCTGAGCCTGGCAACGTCGCTGCTATTCGAGACCCAAGCGCCTCTGTCCGTGTGGACGCCGAGCTTTATCAGCGCGATGGCGTTTCTCTCGGTGGGCTGCACATGCGCGGCTCTGCTCATCCAAAACGTCGGCCTGGCGCATGTCCCGGCCTCGACGGGCTCATTGCTCCTTTCGATGGAGTCCCCTTCGGGCGTGTTGTTTTCGGTGCTGCTGATGGGGGAGGCGCTCACCTCGCGTCTGCTCGCCGGCTTCGTGCTTATCTTCCTGTCGATTATCTTGAGCGAGACTCACTTCGATTTTTTGCGCCGAAATAATTGAGCGCAATTGTAAACAACTTGTTGCGCCGCCCACCTGGGGCGGCGTTTTTTATGTAACGCCCTTACAGTTATGCCTTGCACTTTAGACTATCAAAGTGTTTACTGCACAAATAATACTGGAGGGCATCTATGGCACCAGCTCAGTCCGATTTTCAACCGCAACCAGCGCCCAAGGCCACCGCGGCAGCGCAAGCCGCTATCGGTGACGGTCTTGTTGCCGAGGCTCAAGCTTTTGCAGACAAGCTTGCTGCGTGGCGCCACGACCTGCACCAGACGCCTGAGTTGGGCAATCGCCTTCCGCAAACCTCTGCGTATATCCAGGCACGTCTGACCGAGATGGACATCCCATTTGCCACGCTCGTCGACGGCTCCTGTGTTGTTGGCCTAATCGGTGCCGGTGCGGCCGTGGCGGCCCAGGGCAACGGTACGTGCACGGACGATCAGGCCGGCACGGTCATCATGCTGCGCGGTGACATGGATGCCCTTCCCGTCGCGGAAGAGTCGGGCGAGCCTTTCGCCTCCGTCAACGGCTGCATGCATGCTTGCGGCCACGATATGCATGCGACGGCCCTGCTTGGTGCCGCCCGCTTGCTCAAGGCTCGCGAGACCGAGCTCGTCGATGCCAATGCCACGGTTAAGCTGCTGTTTCAGCCGGGCGAGGAAACCTTTGAGGGCGCCCGCGCTGCCATTGCCGATGGCCTTCTGCAGAACCCGCGTCCCCAGGCGGCTTTCGCCATGCACGTTAACAGCCAATCGCCGCTCGGCCTGGTGCTCTATGGGAGCCCGGCGCTTTCGGGCGTGTACGGTTTCCGCATCACGCTCCAGGGCAAGGGCGGCCACGGTTCCAGCCCCGAGATCTGCATCGACCCCATCACGGCCGGCGTCCACGTGCACCTGGCGCTCCAGGAGCTTATCTCCCGCGAGGTGCCGGCGGCCAAGGAAGTCGCACTTACCGTTGGTAAGTTCGCCGGCGGCTTGGCGGCTAACGTCATCCCCGACACCTGCGTGCTCGAGGGAACGCTGCGCGGCTTTGATGTTGAGCTCATGGCTCACCTAAAGACCCGCATCGCGGAGGTCGTTAACGGCGTTGCCACGACCTATCGTACGCCGGCGACCATCGAGGCGCTTTCGGATGTTCCGCCGCTTGTACTCGACAGCGATTTGACTCAGGCGTCGCTTGGCTACGTGGGCGCAGTGCTGCCCAAGGCGGCTTTCTTGCCGCTTTTCCATGCCATGGCGAGTGAGGACTTCGCGCTTATCTCGAGCAAGATTCCGAGTGCGTACTTTACCGTGGGCGCGGCCGTAACCGACACGGACGAACACTTTGCCCAGCACCATCCCAAGGCACGTTTTAACGATGCCGAGCTGCCGCTCGGTGCCGCGGCCTATACCGCCGTCGCTTTGGGCTATATCGCCGACCACCGGTAGCACCCAACCTTGCCTTTCAAGCCTGCGGGCATGGCCATAAGGCCTATGCCCTTGTCTTTCAAGGCAATCTTGGGCACTACCGGTGCCCGGCGCAGGCTATTCGTTTGTTAAATAAGGAGCAGTATGCCCCAGCAGCGTAAGTTCTTCCCCGGCTGGCTCGTGGTGGCCTCCGGCTTCGTGATCATGGCCACGTGCTACACGATTTTCGTCAACTGCATGAGCCTGTTCCAGCCGCTCATCGTCAGCGACTTGGGAATATCTCTTGCGCAGTACAACATCTCCAATGCGATCTCTACCGTGGTGAGCGTTATCGGATCGCTTGTCATTGGCCATGTTGCCGATAAAGTAAGCGGTCGCGTTTTGGGTTCCCTAACCGTTATCGCTACCTCTGCCGTTCTTGCCAGCATGAGCTTTGTCGGTGAGCTGTGGCAGGTCTACGTGCTCTTTGCCGTTTCGGGCTGCTTCGCTGTGGCCTCGACCCGCCTGCTCATCAGCCTAGTGACCGCCAACTGGTTTACCGCCAAGCGAGGCCTTGCCATCTCCATCGCACTTTCGGGCTCGGGCTTTGGCGGCGCTATTCTGCCTCCCATCGTGAGCTCGCTTATCGTGAGTGTGGGCTGGCGCTCTGCGTTCCTGGTACTCGCTGCCGTCTGCATGGTGGCGGCACTGCCCATCATGGCCTACTCCTTCCGCACTAAGCCTTCCGAGATCGGCCTTAAGCCGCTCGGCGAGAACCCGGGCGATCCGTCCGTCTCGACGGCTGGCGACAAGGACGAGCACACGGCGCCCGAGGTTAGCGTCGGCTGGTCTCGCATCAAGAAGAGCCCGGCGTTTTGGCTGCTTGTCGTCGCCTTCCTCTTTATGGGTCTCGTTAACGGCGCCATCTTGCCCAACCAAGTCACCAACATGACGAGCGTTACCGTCAACGGCGCCAAGATCGTCACGGGCGGTCATGATCCCATGTGGGCGGGCACTGTGCTTTCGGCCTATATGGTCACCGTCGTTATCGCCAAGATTTCGCTCGGTGCGATTTATGACCGCTTTGGCCTGCGCTTTGGCAATATCCTTGGCTCCGTTGCGTGCATTATCGCCTGCGTGGCGCTGTGCTTCCCGACGACGGACCTCGGTCCTATTGTCGCCGCTGTGAGCTTTGGTATCGGAACGTGTATGGGCACCATCACGCCTACCATCGCCGCGTCCAAGCAGTTTGGCATGGCCGACCTCGGCAAGGTCACGGGCGCCATCACCTCGCTCGAGATGGTCGGCGGCACCGTGGGCGCCATTGTCTCGGGCGTGCTGTTCGACGCCACGGGCTCCTTTGCGAGCACCTGGATCGTGTGCTTGGCGTGCTCCGTGGTCATGCTCGTGTTCCTGCTGGTATCCGAGCCCATCGCCGCCAAGCTGCGCGCGAGCGTGGCGGGGGAGTAGGCGTCCGTCGCTCTTTTCTGTTCGTCCCGTTCTGTCCGTGGCCGCCTTGGAAGCCGAATGGATGCTCGTACCATCATTCGGTTTCCAAGGCGGCCACGGGCCTACGAAATGATCCCTATTCCTCCGTCCCCAAGGGATCACGTGATCCGAAGGGGACGGAGGAAAAGGGATCACAAACAGCGGCGGCGCGTCTGGCCGAACGAGTCCCCATACCCTCGTTCGGTCAGACGCGCCGCCGCTGTTTGTATTTGTGCCGTATAATGACCGTTACCTATGACGCGATACAAAAGAAAGGTGTTTGCCCATGCAGGCACAGAAGGCGGAGGGAACCCGCGACCTTATCGGCGCCGAGATGCGCGCCTGGCAAAAGATGCAGCAGATTGCGGCCGGCGTGTTCGAGCCGTTTGGTTTTAAACCCATCGAGACGCCCGCGATCGAGCAGGTGGACGTGTTTGTCCACGGTATCGGCCAGTCGACCGACGTCGTGCGCAAGGAAATGTTCCGCGTGTTCAGCGGTGCCAACCTGGAGCGCGTCTTTACCGAGGGCACCGACACCAAACTCAAGCCCAAGCAGCGCCTGGCCCTTCGTCCCGAGGGCACGGCCGGCGTGGTGCGCGCTGTCGTCGAGAACAATCTGGTGCCCCAGGGCTCCACGCCGTTTAAGGCGTACTACGCCGAGGCCATGTTCCGCGGCGAGCGTCCCCAGAAGGGCCGCCTGCGCCAGTTCCACCAGGTGGGCATCGAGTGGCTCGGCGCTCCCGATCCGGCGGCAGACGCCGAGTGCATCATCATGCTCATGGAGTTTTACAAGCGCCTGGGCTTCGATCTTTCCAAGCTTCGTCTGCTCATTAACTCGATGGGCGACGCTCAGTGCCGTCCGGCTTACCGCGAGCAAGTCAAGCAGTTTATCCTCGATCACGCAGACGAGATGTGCGATGAGTGCCGCGAGCGCGCCGAGCTCAACCCGCTGCGTGCCTTTGACTGCAAGAACGACCACTGCCGCGAGATCATGGCCGAGGCTCCGCTGATGGGTGACAACCTGTGCGATGAGTGCCGCGAGCACTACGAGCAAGTCAAGCGCTATCTGGATGCCGCCGGTATCGAGTATGTCGAGGATCCCACCTTGGTGCGCGGCCTGGACTACTACACCCGTACTGTCTTTGAGGTCGAGGCCCCTGGCGCCGGCGTCGGCTCCATCGGCGGCGGCGGCCGCTACGATGGCCTCGTCGAGCTCGAGGGCGGCAAGCCCACGGCAGGCGTCGGCTTCGCCGTCGGTTTTGAGCGCGCCCTGCTGGCCCTGCAGGCCTTTGGCAGCGACCTGGGTGCCGAGGAGGTCCCGTGCGTCTACGTCGCCAATGCCGGCAAGGAGCTGCGTCAGAACGTCTTTACCATTACGCAGCAGCTTCGCGCCGCAGGGATTGTGACCGAGGCCGACTATCAGGGCCGTTCGCTCAAGGCCCAGTTTAAGCAGGCCGATAAGGTAGGCGCCAAGCTCATCCTGGTCCTGGGCGGCGACGAGCTTGCCGCCGGCAAGGTCAAGGTGCGCGACATGCAGAGCCATGACGAGGTTCTCGTCGATCTGGCCAACGTCGTCGAGGCGGTTCGCGAGCGTCTGTAGCGCATGATTTTTGAGCTGCGGACCCGCTAACATGTCCCGCTCGCGACGAGCTATTGTTACGGGGGTGTTTCGCATTTATGCGGAATGCCCTCGCTTGCATATGCCGCCCACCGAGAAATACGACCATTTGGGGCAAAAACCCTTGCAATGCAGAAAATACTTTTGTGTGGTAAAGCGCAATCAGTGTCGAAAGTATTTCTCAAGCGCCTATAATGAATACCGCATGTTACGTGCATAGAAGGAGGAATGGGAGGAAACGTGGCTGAGAACCTAAGCAACCAGTCTGTACCCGAAGCCGCGGCGCGCGTCGCTGCCGTGGTCAACCGCCTCGTTAACCGAATCGGCTCGAATGCCGAGTCCAGGGAGCGTCTCGCCGAGATCGAGATCCCCGAGGAGCTGCGCGATAATCTGGCGCTGTTCCTGCGCCTGGAACGTCGTGTGC
>DBFMRS010000156.1:0-3087 GCA_048387515.1 Collinsella sp. | reverse complement strand
TTCAGATCGTCGCCGTCGAGCCCGCTACCTCCCCAGTGCTCTCCAAGGGCCAGGCCGGCCCGCACAAGATCCAAGGTATCGGCGCCGGCTTTGTGCCCGACGTCCTCGACACCCAGGTCTATGACGAGATCATCCCCGTCGAGAACGACGACGCCTTTGCGACCGGCCGTGCCGTGGGCCACAAGGAGGGCGTGCTCGTGGGCATTTCGTCCGGCGCCGCCGTGTGGGCCGCGCTGCAGCTGGCCAAGCGCCCCGAGAACGAGGGCAAGACCATCGTGGCCCTGCTCGCCGATACCGGTGAGCGCTACCTGTCCACGGCACTGTTCCAGGACTAGAGCCTGTCGCCCATAGGTTGAGCCCACGGACGAGCCGGTCTCCTCTCTCTCCCGGCAGTCTGAGCCCATCTCATTAGGGCGTCCCACATGACGCCCGAACTTGCTACAATGTCTGCGGCGCGGAACCAGCCTCCCGCGCCGCTTTTCTTTTTTGGCCACATGCCACCAAGGAGAACCTCCCCATGCACAACAAGCGCGTGCTCGTCGCCATGAGCGGCGGCGTCGATTCCAGTGTGACCGCGTACCTGCTCAAGCGCCAGGGCTACGAATGCGTCGGCGCCACCATGCGCCTCACCTGCCCCGCGCCCGATCCCGTCACGGGCATGAGTAAGGTCGACCGCGACATCGCCGATGCAAAGGCTGTCGCCGAGCGCCTGGGGATACCCCACCATGTGCTCGACCTGCAACAAACCTTCGACCGCAACGTTGTCGAGCGTTTTATGAACGCCTACCAGGAGGGGCTGACGCCCAACCCGTGCATTATCTGCAACCGCCACATTAAGTTTGGCGCGTTGCTGGATGCGGCGCTGGATATGGGCTGCGACTACATCGCAACAGGACATTACGCCAAAACAAGCCAGGCGGCAGACGGCACCTGGCAGCTGCATCGTGGCGAGGACCCCAAAAAGGACCAGAGCTACTTTTTGTATTCGCTTACGCAGGAGCGCCTGGCGCGCACGATTTTTCCGCTGGCAGGCTTGGACAAAGAGCGCGACGTGCGCCGCATTGCCGCCGAACAGGGCTTTGTTAACGCCAAGAAGGCCGAAAGCGAGGATATCTGCTTTATTCCAGACGGTGACTACGCGGGCTATATCGAGCGCCGCTGCGGACATCCCGCTGCACCGGGCGACATTGTGTGGCGCGACGGCAGCGTGGTCGGACACCACAATGGCGCGCTGCGCTACACCATCGGCCAGCGTAAGGGCTTGGGCGTCGCGATGGCGCATCCCGTGTACGTAACGGGTGTCGACGCCGTCAACAACACTGTGCATCTGGGCGAGGCAGAGGACCTGACGGCCACGGCACTCACGGCCAACGACTGGATTTGGAGCGCCCCTGCCGACCGCATGAAGGCAGAACTCGATGCCGGCGGCATTCGCGTGGGCGCCAAGTACCGCTACCGTCAGAAAGACCAGGCAGCAACCCTTACGCGCGGCGAAGACGGGCAAATGCTGCTAACTTTTGACGAGCCGCAGCGCGCCATCGCCCCCGGCCAGGCTGTCGTCGTCTACCGCGGCGACGTCGTCCTCGGCGGCGGCACCGTGACTGCCGCCATCAAGTAGTCCCATCCCCTTCATAAGTTGCGGTGAAATAGGGACTGTTTAAACGTTTAAAACCGCCAAACAGTCCCTATTTCACCGCAACTTAGAGAGGACGGCCTCGGTCGGTACTGCCGTATCAGCCGAGGCCGCTGCATCGTTAGCGCTGTACGTAGGCGCGGACCAGCTCGTAGGTATTGCGCACGCCGTCGATGTGGCTGCGCTCGTAGTTGTGGCTCGCGTACACGCCGGGGCCGATCAGACCATGGCGAATGTCGTAGCCGGCCGAGAGCGTGGCCTCAACGTCCGAGCCGTAATGCGGGTACACGTCGATGGCGTAATCGAGCTCAAGCTCGCGCGCGATATTGGACAGCGTGGTCACCAGATCGTAGTTGTAGGGGCCGCCCGGATCCTTGGCGCAAATCGACACCATGCGCTCGGTGCAGCCCAGGTCGTCGCCCACGCAGCCCATGTCCACGCTGATCATCTCGCGCGTGTCGGCCGGCACAAAGGCACCGCCATGGCCGACCTCCTCGTACACGGTAAAGAGCAGCGAAACCTTACGCGAAAGCGTCACCTCGCCAGCGGCGACGGCGCGGGCGAGACCCAGTAGAATCGCCGCGGACAGCTTGTCGTCAAGGAAGCGACTCTTGATGTAGCCGCTCTCCGTCACCGTGGTACGCGGATCCATAGCGATGATGTCGCCGGTCTGAATGCCCAGCTCAAGCACATCGTCCTTGCTGTCGACATTCTCATCGAGCAGGATTTCCATGTTCTTCTCGATGGTCTTGACCGGCTCGTCGGCCACATGCGCCGAAGGCTCGGTATTGAGGACCACGCCCGTGTACACATTGCCGTCGCGCGTGTAGACGGTGCAGTTCTCGCCATCGGCCGTAGACCACTGGTGCCCACCAAGCGTCGTGGGACGCAGGCGGCCATTGTCCTTAATGGAGCGCACCATGGCGCCCAGGGTGTCGACATGGCTCGCCAACACAAGCGGCTCGCCCTCGCCGCCAAGCTCAACGAGCACGTTACCCTTATTAGAACGCTCAGGCCCAAACCCCATATCGCGCAGGGTCTCCATCAGATAATCAGTCGCCGCACGGGTATAGCCGGTAGGCGAAGCAATAGAAGTCAGCGTCTTAAGCTGTCCTGCGATATAGGAGAGCGTCTCCTCTAGAGAAGCATCAATATTAGAAGTCATATGCATCCTTCCAAGTAAAACTAAGACCGAGTCCCGATTTTAACCGTTCTGCACGTGCAATGCCCCAGGAGCCGAGCCGCCTCCAGACGTCCCCGCACCGGTTTTGTGCACATGCACGGTTTACAATCTCAATCTTGCATAAATCCTATCGGTATTTGCATAGAAATGAGGCATCTTTTTGCTTCGTCTCAGGGTGCCCCACCTTGGACCGTGCAAAAAACGGAGTATTCAGCGCCGTGGGCCCCAACGGCCCATCACGAACGACAAAACGACGCGGTTACAGCAGTGT
>DBFMRS010000155.1:0-34333 GCA_048387515.1 Collinsella sp. | reverse complement strand
AGCATGCGCCAGCCCGCATCGTCGAGCGCATGAGGCTGGTTTGGAAATCCCTTCCCGGCCAGCTCGCAAAGGAAAACAAGAAGTTCGTCTACGGCGCGCTTCGTCCCGGGGCGCGCGCACGCGATTTTGAGGAAAGCCTCCAGTGGCTCATGGACTATGGAATCGTTCATAAGGTACCACGTGTTTCCGCCCTAAGAGCACCGCTCACAAGCTACGAGGATCTCTCGGGCTTCAAGCTGTTCTGCATCGACACCGGCATCCTCGGAGCACTCTCCGGCCTCACGCCAGCCATTGTTCTGAACGGGCCCGCTGTTTTTACGGAGTTCAAAGGCTCGCTGACCGAGCAATACGTCGCACAGGAGCTTTTGCTCCAAGGCAATACCCCCGCGTATTGGTCATCCTCCTCTGGCAATGCAGAGACTGACTTTGCCGTCGACCATGCGGGGACCGTGCTTCCGCTCGAGGTCAAGGCGGCAGAGAATCTCAAAGCAAAGAGCCTGAGGATTGCCTGCGAGAAGTTCAAGCTCGAGCGCTGCGTGAGAACATCGTTAGCGGCATATAGAGACGAGGGCACGCTCGTCAATATTCCGCTCTGGGAGATTGGGCAAATCGACAAGCTGGCATAGGCGCTGTGGAGGGGGGGTGCCCCGTAAGGAGTGTCCCAAACTGCCGGCAAAAAGGAACGTCTCTATCTGCCGCATTCCCGAAGCAAGGCAACGCCGATGTTTTGGCAACGGCAGCGAGCGGGCCGCATTTGAGGCAAGGTGACGTGAAACGAAAGGGCGCTGACCTTCTGGTCGCGCCCTTGAAGTTGAACGTCAGATTGCCCAAATGCGGTCCGCACAGCGTCGAGCCGTTACGCGGTTTGGTAAAACCGCGTAACCCTAAAGCTCCGTTACTTCAACGCTGTTGTAGACCTCGTCCCAGCGATCCATGACCAGGTGGCCGGTCTTGGGATCCATGGCGTTAAGCTTGCCGCAGGTATTGGCGGTCTTGAGCACCGTGACGTCGTCGGCACCAGCAGCAATCGCATGCGCAAAGCCGGCGATGGTCGAGTCGCCGGAACCCGTCGCGTTCACAGCCGCAATCGCGGGCGTCTTGGCGCGGAACGCACGGCCCTCATGGAAGCCCACCGAACCGGCAGCGCCCATCGAAACGACAACCCAGGGGATACCGGCAAAACGGTCATCGGCGGCAAGCGCCTCGCGCAGGGCATCGACATCATCGGTCGTAAAGGACGTACCCAGCAGGCCGTTAATCTCGGTCAGGTTGGGCTTTACGAGCTCAGGCTTAGCGTCGGACTCCAGCGCGGCCTCCAGCGATGCACCCGAGGTATCGAGCAGCACCTTGGCGCCCGCCTCCTCGACGATCTTGACGAGCTCGGCATAGTAGCCGGCATCGACGCCGCGCGGCAGCGAGCCCGAAAGCGTCACAACGTCCGCCTTCGCTGCGAGCTCGGCGAACTTGGCCGTAAAGGCCTCGAGCTCGGCCGGGGCGATCTGCGGGCCGCTCTCCAGCAGCTCGGTCTGATTACCCTCGTGCAGAATATTCAGGCAAATGCGCGTCTCACCGGCGATAGGCACAAAGTCGTTCTTGACGCCATCGGCATCCATAAGCTCGGCCATATAGGCGCCCATGTGGCCGCCGAGCAGACCGGTCGCGAGCACGTCGTCGCCCAGCTGCAGCAGCACACGGCTCACGTTGAGGCCCTTACCGCCAGCGGTCTTTTCGGGCGTCACGCGATTCACGTCGTCGATAATCAGCTTGTCGAGCTGATAGCGCGTATCGATCGACGGGTTCATGGTAACGGTCAGAATCATATTGAACTCCTGTTTCCGGGGCACGACATGTGCGTCCCCAAACATACGATAGCTCTTTAAAGGATCTCGATCTCAAAGCCGCGGGTGACGGTCTCGCCCGGCTTGGCCACCAGACAGCCGCGCTTGTGCTCCAGGATATCGTCCTCGTCGGAGCAGGTAGACAGGCCACCCCACGGCTCCACGGCCACAAAGTCGCCCTCGGGCTTGCTCCACACAATCAGGTACGGCATATCGGGGAACGTCAGGCGCACGCCCTTGTCCTCGGTCTTTTTGGTCAGCGTGACCACGCGGCTCTCAAGCACGTCGAAGATGGTCTCGGCGAAGTCGAAGAGTTCGTGGGTGAGCGGCAAATCGTGGCCAACCATCGGGTTCTTACTGCGATGCTCGACATCGATCAGGCCCGTCGAGGGAACGGCGGTGCAGAGCTCCGCCGCCTCACGCTGCTCAAATCGAAGCTCGTAATCGTCGTAGGACTCGCCCTCGTCGAGCGGGCACTTAAAGCCGGGGTGACCGCCCACAAAGAACGGCATGTCCTCGGTCCCCTCGTTGGTCACCTCGTACGAAACGGTCACTTTTGCCGCATCGATTGCGTAGCGCGCAACGATCTTAAACGGATACGGGTATTGCTCGAGCAGCTCTGCGTGGTCGGCAGAGCTTAGGCTCAGCGCAACCATGCTGTCGCCCTGTTCCTCGAGCTTCCACTCCTGCTTGCGAGCAAAGCCGTGACGGGCAAGCTTGACCTCGCGGCCGCCCATGGTCATCGCGCGACCGTCACGAAGACCGCCGCAGATCGGGAAGCAAATGGGCGCCTGACCCGACCAGACCGACGGATCGCCCTGCCACAGGTACTCACGACCATTTGCCGTAATAGAGGTAAATGAGCCACCCGCCGTGCTCAGTGCCACGCGAATAGAACCGTTATCAAGAACAAACTCCATAGGAGCCTTCCCTTTCTTACGCCAGCCCGCCGAGTCAATGGGCTGATAGAAAACCGGCCCGCGCCCCCTCACAGAAACGCGAGCCGTCAACGGACTAGTTAATTACGCCGGATACCCGCTAATCATGGTATTCGCCGCGGTCCCACTTCTCGAGGAACTCGTCAAAGAAGTGCGGGTCGGCCTGAGCCTCGGCGTCGGCCTTGTTGCAGGCATCAATCTTGGCGATCAGAGCATCGTGCTCGGGAGTCTTCTCGTAGGGCTCCTCCAGGAAGGCAAGCATGATATCGGCCATCAGGAACTCGCCGGTAATCTTGCCGCCAAAGCCCACGATGTTGGCGTTGAGCTCGCGACGAGCGTACAGGGCAGAGGTCATGTCGCGGACCAGGGCGCAGCGGGCGCCGGGAACCTTGTTGACGGCGTTGGTGATGCCGATGCCGGTGCCGCACAGGGCCACGCCAAAGTCGGCCTTGCCGCTGGCAACAGCCTCGCCCACGGCCTTACCGTAGATGGGATAGTGCGTACGGGTGTGGCTGTAGGTGCCGCAGTCGAGCACCTTGTAGCCAGCCTGCTCCAGGCGGTCGGCCAGATAGATCTTCTCGTCCGTAACGATATGGTCGCAACCGATTGCGATGGTCTTCTTCATCAGAACGTCCTTTCGTCTGAATTCACAAGTTGAGGTAGAAGTTCGAGTTCTCGGTGGCTCTCGTTAGGCCATCTTGTTGAGCATGTCGACACGGATCTGGTGACGGCCGCCGGCGTACTGGGCGCGCAGGAACTCGCGGGCGATCTTCTTGGCGACCTCGGTGCCCACAACGCCCGGGCCCATGGTGACCATGCGCGAGCCGTTGTGCTCGCGGGTCATGTAGGCGGAACGCTCGTCGGAAATGTTGGCGACGACCATGCCCTTAATCTTGACGGCGGCCATATAGGAGCCGACGCCGTACTTATCGAATGCGAAGCCCTGGGAATCCTTGTGCTCCAGCAGGTCCTTGGCAACGGCGGTCGCGGAATCGACAAAGTCCGCGGCAGGGGTCTCGGAATAGTCGACGACCTCGTGACCGTCGGCGATGAGCATCTCCTTGATGGACTCCTTCATCGACATACCGTCGGCATCGGAAGCGATTACAACCCTCATGACATCCTCCTTGAGAGATACGCAGGTGCGTAGTTTCTGTTTGGAAGTGTTGAATCGCGTTCAGGTCCGGGCATCTGAATGTGCGGTTCTTCACTGTTCATGTTTATTTGAACACATTCGAACAGTAACTGCAAGAATTATTTGTTTATCTTTGTTCTTTTTTGAACAAATACCGTTCACGGATGATTGCCGACCGTCTGGACCCGGCGCGGACGTAGCGACCGCGTATTCAACAAACAAAAGGGCGGCCGAGAACGTGTCTCGGCCGCCCTTCTTACAGTTGATCTTCCAAAGAACGCTTTGCCGCCTACTCAGACTGCCTGCCCTTCTTGGCGTGCTTGGACGGAGCACTCAGAAAGCGGCCCGTCAAATAGTTCGCCGGGCCGGAAATATCAATCCCCAGCAGCACGTGTCCTAGCCATAGGAACGCCACGAGCACCAGCAGCGGGATAACGCACGAGGTCACGATCATCACGATGACGCCTTCGATGAGGTCGGTCACCTGCTGCACGATCTCATCGGTCATCTGCTTGGCGCCGCTGGTCACCGACGTGACGAGGCCCGAGGCACCGTCGGCAAGCTGCTCGAGCACGCTCTTGGACTCTGCGGACTCGGTCTTTTTCTTGCTTGTTTTGGAGCTATCGCTATCTGCCGCACTCGCAGCGTCGGCCGCCTTTTGCTCGGCCGCCTCGATGCTAACGCGATACGTTTCGTCGACCTTCTGCGACACCCAAACGCTTGCAGGCACCAACGCCATGCCAATTATGGCGACCACCAGCACACGCGTTGCCACGCGGCGAATGACCGCGCTCGTGCTCCAGCGTCCGTGAATGCCAAGCGACACCGCGAAGAGTACGAGCGAGAACGGAATCAGGATGCCCAGCCCGACCGACCATAAAATGGTCAGCAGATATTTTTCGAGGTAGAGCACGGCAAGCACGATACCCAAGTTTCCCGAAAGCTGCGCGAGCTGCTCGGCAACTGGCGTTCCTGTATCGCCCGGCAGCGCAGTGATACCCGCAGATAGGGCGACGCACGAGGTTGTGAGCGCCAAAACATTGCCCTTCTTTTGATCGATGACCTCGATGGTGGAGTCCCAAGTCTTGGTATCGGCAAAATGCGGACGAGCTACAAAGCCCGACAACAGCGCCAGTACCACGAGTGCAACGATAAAGCCAATCTGCAGCTTTTTGTTTGCGCACACGACATCGGACAGGCTGGGCTGCAGCTCGGTTACCGTCGTATGCTCGGTTATCTGGACAGGACGCCCATGAGCCATCTCGTGCGCATCTGTCTTTTGAATCAATCCGTTGTCCGGCATTTGGACACCTCCTCATTCCGGCCTGCATTGCGGATGGAAGTATACCCACCCATCGAAAAACCGAACGGGAGGGCGTGCAGAAGCTCCAAGACTGCCCCCAACGACTAGTCGTTTAAGAACGTCCTCAATGACTATCTCGGAATGAGTTGCGGTGGAATAGGGATTGTTTTGCGCCCGCCGGCCCCTATTCAGTCCCCATTTCACCGCAACTTGGAGGAGGACAGAAAAAGCCCTACCGCGGGTAGCGGCAGAGCTTTTGGAAGGGGACTTGGTTGTGAGGACTCGTTAGGCGAGCTTGGCCTCGAGCTCGGCAATGCGCTTGTAGGCATCGATGGTAAAGCGGGCCTGCTTCTCCAGGATCATAGTGGTCATGAGGGTATCCTGAGCGTGAGCCATGATGAAGGTCATCTCCATCTCGCCACCGCCGGCCTCCTGCGAAAGCAGCTTGGTCTGCGTGTCGTGGGCGCCGATAAGTGCATCGCTGGCATCCTTGTGCAGCTGTTCGGCCTTCTCAAAATCGCCCTCGCGAGCAGCATCGAGCGCTGCAAGCAGATCGGTCTGGGCGTCACCTGCGTATGCGACAATCTCGAATCCAACCATCGAGATTTCTTCTTTGGTTGCCATGTTGCGTTCCTTTCACATATGAACCAATGGAGAGCATCGCGTCCGGGCATACGCGTTGCGTTCTGTATGACAGAAACATTAACATTCAAACAAAAAAGAACAGCGCAAAACGTAATTTCAAGCTATGAACGGTCACTTTTCGCCCGTGAACGGCTTTTAAACCAATCTGAACAATATCGAACACAGTTAGTGACAACCCAAACAGGACCGCACCCTAACGCAAATCGCGCACCGTATCGCCCTCTACGAGCACACCGGGGATCAGCATGTGCTCCACGCCAGACGCACCCCCATCGGCGCCGGCAATCTTGTCGACCGCCCACATGCCGACGCGCTTGTTGTCAAAGCGCACCGTGGTCAGGCGACGGTCGGGCACGATATCGCCCAGGCTATCGTCAACACCCACCACGCTCACGTCCTGGGGCACGCACTTCCCGCGCGACTCGAGCCCACGGATGCAGCCGTAGGCCATGGCGTCGTTGGAGGCATAAATGGCCGTGCAGGTCGGATCATCCGCAAGCACCTGGCCGGCAGCATATCCACTCTGCGCCGTCCAGTCGCCGCGCACGAGCTGCGGGGGCTCAATGCCATGCACACGCAATGTCTCACGCCAGCCTTCCTCGCGCCGCATGCCCGAAAGCGAGCGCTCGGGACACGAGATAAAGTGCACGGTCTTGTGTCCCTGCCCCAGCAAGTACTCGACCACTTGGCGTGAACAATCGAACTGATCGTTATCGACCGTCGAGCACAGCGGATGCTCCAGCATGGTAACGAGCACTGTCTGCATACCGGGCAGCGGTTCAAAGGTTCCAAAGTCCGCCGGCATGCGGTTCATGATTACAACCATACCGTCCACTGGCAGTGCACTCATACGCGACGATGCGCTCTCAAGGGTATAGGGGTGTCCGTCTACTTTAGTGAGGGTGATGGCATAGCCATGTTTGTCGGCCGCGGCGGCAAAGCCCTCCATACGGTCGAGGTTGCCGGTACCGGTAATGTTGAACATGGCGACGCCGACGGTCTTAAACTTGCCGCGGCGCAGCGATCGACCGGCAAAATTGGGGCGATACCCCAGCTCGCGCATGGCGGCACGCACGCGTTCCTTGGTCTCGGGGCGCACGCTGGGCGAATCGTGCACGGTGCGCGAGACCGTCTGCTCCGAGACGCCCGCGAGGCGCGCTACGTCTTTGACGGATACCGATTTTTTAACAGCGGCCATAGGTCGATCTTTCTATGTCAACGATGCCATTGGTGACACCCTACGCAGTCAAATGAAACGTCTTCAAGTATATCTAACGCCTCCCCCACCATACGCTCACCACCCAAAACCTACCGTTCACCGACATTTTTGCCTCCCCGAACGGCTTTTGTCGACCAAATGTTAACGTTGCCATTGCGCAAACACAGAGCCACCGGGCGGCTCAACCGTTTACGCGTAAGGAATCGACGGTTCGCAGGCACAGGAACCACCGGTTCGCGTCTTTTTTTGTATCGCAAAATGGCAACGTCAACATTTTGGCAACCGAACGCCAAAAACTACCATCGTTGCTAACCCACCGACTCTTAGGAGCATTGCATGGAGCAACTCATCGCCATCATCGAAAAGGGCCAGCCCTTTTTCAACGCGATCGCCCGCAACAAGTACCTCAAGGCGATCCGCGACGGCTTTATCTCCGTCATCCCCATCATCATCTTCTCGTCCATCTTTTGCCTGGTAGCCTCGGTCCCCAACATCTGGGGTTTCTACTGGCCCGATGACATCAACAACGCCCTGTGGAAGTGCTACAACTACTCCATGGGCATCCTGGCCATCGCCTGCGCCGCCACCACGGCCAAGCACTTCGCCGACGCCCAGAACCGCGATCTGCCCAAGAACAACCAGATCAACTTCATCTCGTGCATGTGCGCGGCCATCATCGGCTTCTTGCTCCTTTCGAGCGACACCATCGCCACGGACGCCGCCAGCGGCTTCAACACGACCTACCTTGGTTCCAAGGGCCTGCTGACCGCCTTTATCGCTGCGTTTGTGACCGGCATCATCTACAAGTTCTTCATTAAGCGCAACATCACCGTCAAGATGCCCGAGCAGGTTCCGCCCAACATCTCGCAGACCTTCAAGGACATCATCCCCTTCTCCGTCTGCATCACCGTCTTTTGGGTCTTTGACATCGTCTTCCGCGCTGCCTTTGGCTTCTGCTTTGCCCAGGGCGTTATCCAGGTGTTCCAGCCCCTGTTCACCGCTGCCGACGGCTACATCGGCCTCGCTGTGATCTACGGCGCCATGAGCCTGTTCTGGTTCGTCGGCGTCCACGGCCCCTCGATCGTCGAGCCCGCCATCGCCGCCGCTCTCGTTGCCAACATGACCGACAACCTGGCTGCGTTCCAGGCTGGCCAGCACGCTTCCGCTGTCCTGACCCAGGGTGCCCAGTACTTCGTCGTCTGCATGGGTGGCACCGGCGCCACGCTCGTCCTGGTCTTTATGTTCTGCTTCCTGGCCAAGTCCCAGGAGATGCGCGCCGTCGGTAAGGCCGCCATCGTCCCCGTGTGCTTTGCCGTCAACGAGCCGCTGCTGTTCGCCGCACCCATCGTGCTCAATCCCGTCTTCTTTGTCCCGTTTGTCTTTGCCCCGATCGCCAACATCTGGATCCTCAAGATCTTTATCGACTTCTTGGGCATGAACGGCTTTATGTACACCCTGCCCTGGACTGTCCCCGGCCCCATCGGCACCATCATGGGCCTGGGCTTCCAGCCGCTCGCCTTTGTGATGCTCGCCCTTATCCTGGTCGTCGACTTCGTTCTGTACTACCCGTTCTTCCGTGCCTACGACGCCCAGAAGTGCGCCGAGGAGGCCGAGATTTCCCAAGAGGAGCTCGCCGCCAAGAACGCCGAGAAGGCCGCCAAGCTCAACGATGCCTTCCAGGGCAAGGCTGACGCCAAGAGCGTTGCCGCCGGCGCTGCTGCCGAGGCCGTGAAGGCCGACGCCCCCGCCGCTGTCGCCACTGAGGCAACGACCGCCAGCGACCTCAACGGCAAGCGCGTACTCGTGCTCTGCCAGGGTGGCGGAACCTCGGGCCTGCTCGCCAACGCGCTGGCCAAGGCCGCCAAGGAGCGCGGCATCAATCTTGAGACCGCTGCCGAGGCATATGGCAACCACGTGGACATGCTCCCCGACTTTGATCTGGTCGTCCTGGCCCCGCAGGCTGCCAGCTACTTGGCCGACCTGCAGAAGGACTGCGAGCGCGTGGGCAACAAGTGCGTCGCCTGCCGTGGCAAGCAGTACATCGAGCTCTCCCAGAACGGCGACAAGTCTCTCGCCTTCGTGAGTGAACAGCTTTCGAAGTAAGTAACGCTTAGGGCCAGCCGACCATCCAAGACCGGCTGGCCCTTCGATTTAGACGATTGGATCATCATGTCCGTTAACCCCGCTAGCGTCACCAACCCGCCTGCGCAGTTTCCCGAGGGCTTTGTCTTTGGCGGCGCCACCGCTGCCTACCAGGTAGAGGGTGAGACCCGCACTCACGGTAAGGGCAAGGTTGCCTGGGACGACTTCCTGGAGGCCCAGGGTCGTTTCTCCCCCGATCCCGCTTCGGACTTCTACAACCAGTACCCCGTCGATTTGGAGCTGTGCGAGGAGTTTGGCATCAACGGCATTCGCCTCTCCATCGCCTGGAGCCGCATCTTCCCCAACGGTACCGGCGAAATCAACCCCGAGGGTGTCCAGTTCTATCACGATCTCTTCGCCGAGTGCCATAAGCACCACGTTGAGCCGTTTGTCACGCTGCATCACTTTGACACGCCGCTGCCCCTCTTTGAGAAGGGTGACTTCCTCAACCGCGAGACCATCGACGCCTTTGTGAACTTTGCCACCTTCTGCTTTAAGGAGTACGCCGACCAGGTAACCTACTGGTTCACCTTTAACGAGATCTGGGCCGACGCCTCCAACACCTACATCGAGGGCACCTTCCCCGGTGGCGTCAAGGCGCATCTGGCCGAGGCTTTCCAGTGCGAGCACAACATGATGCTCGCCCACGCCAAGGCTGTGCTTGCCTTCCACAACGGCGGTTTTAAGGGCAAGATCGGCGTCATTCAGTCGTTGGAGTTTAAGTATCCGCTCAACGAGAACGACCCCGCCGACATCGAGGCCGCCAACAACGAGCACGTGCTGCAGAACCAGTTCTTGCTCGATGCCACCTTCCGCGGCGACTATGCGCCCGACACCCTCGAGTGCGCCAACCGCCTGGCTGCCGTCTCGGGCGGCACCATCGAGATCCTGGACGAGGATCTGGAAATCATGCGCGAGGCAGCGCTCTACAACGACTGCCTGGGCGTTAACAACTACCAGTGCCGCTTCTTGAAGGCTTACGACGGCGAGAACGACCTGCACCACAACGGTACGGGCGAGAAGGGCACTGGCCGCTGGCGCGTTAAGGGCATTGGCGAGCATGTGAACAAGCCTGGTATCCCCACCACCGACTGGGACTGGATCATCTATCCCGAGGGCCTGTTCGATCTGCTCGTCTACATTAAGCAGCGCTACCCCAACTACAAGCAGATCTTCATCACCGAGAACGGCATGGGCTACAAGGACCCCTACAAGGACGGTTTTGTGGACGACCAGCCGCGCATCGACTACATCGAGCAGCACCTGCGCTGGTTGCTCAAGGCCATGGAGGTTGGCGTCAACGTGGGCGGCTACTTCCTGTGGAGCCTGCAGGATCAGTTCTCCTGGACCAATGGCTACAACAAGCGTTACGGCTTCTTCTACGTTGACTTTGAAACCCAGAAGCGCACGCCCAAGGCAAGCGCATACTGGTATAAGCACGTGGCGCAGACCCGTCGTCTGGACTAGCGGCTTGCGACGAGCGGTTGGCGGAATTGCACCGCCCACATAACCTGTCCCCATTTCTCAGCCGGGGGCGGCACGTCACACGGCGCGCCGCCCCCGGCCTTTTTGGGCGGGTCCGTTTGTCTCAATCTGTAACATCTAGCCGAGTTTTTGGGTCCTAGCTGTTACAGATTGAGACGAACAGGATTGCTCTTTCCGAAGAATCTAAATCTGTAACACGTAGCCCGCTTTTGACCGTCTACCTGTTACAAATCGAGACAAACGGAGTAGGACCTAACCCCGTATGTCCCTAACAGTCGAGCGTTCGACCAACGTACTCGGCACATGAATCGCCTCGATAGACGAGCTCTCTCCAATCGCCGCCTCAAACGCAAGCTTACCGACACCGCGCAAATCAAATCGCAACGTCGTCAGCCGATTGTGAGGAACAAGTCCCTCGAGTGCGTCGTCGATACCAACCACGCTCACGTCGTCGGGCACGGACAGGCCCGCGTTCTCGAGCGCGGCGATAACGCCCAGCGCCATCTGGTCATTTGCCGCAAGCACGGCAGTCGGCGCCTGCGACCCGCCGGCAAGCACCTCGGCCGCAATCCGCTCGCCCATGGCGTACCCACTGTCCGCACTCCAATCGCCACGCAGCATCGGAGCGGCGTCGACATGAGCACGACCCAGCGTATCGCGCCAACCGGCCTCACGAAAACGCGAGGAAATCGAGTTTTCCGGACCCGCCACAAACCGCATATTCGAGTGACCATGTTCCAGCAGATAATTGGTCAACAGCTCGCACGAACCATACTGGTCGGAGTCGATCGTCGTGCAGCGCGGATGCGCATACATGGACAGGATGACCGTTCGCACTCCCGGCTGGGGAACAAACTCCTCAAAATCGGGAGCCATGCGGTTCATGTTGAGAATCATGCCGTCGACGGGTCGCTCGACCATGCGGCGCGAGGCATCGGCAAGTGTATAGGGCTTGTCGCCGCCCATCTCGATCATAGTGACGGCAAAATCATGCTCGCGCGCCGTTTGCATGATACCCTCGAGCGTCGCCAGGTTACCGACACGTGTGATGTTGTACATGCACAGGCCAATAGAACGATACGACCCGCCGCGCAACGCCGTTCCAGCAAAATTGGGACGAAAGCCCAGCTCTTCCATGGCGGCCAGCACACGCTTGCGCGTCTTTTCCGTCACGTTGGGCATACCGTTGACCACGCGAGACACAGTCTGGCGGCTCACGCCAGCGAGCGCCGCAACCTCTGCCGCGCTCGCCGAACGACCATTCCTTGTCCGCTGAGCCATGCCTTCCACGCTAACCTGCTTCCCAACTATTCCCCGCGCCCATGGCGCATCGTACATACATTGATAACGTGCTCATGATACCCGAGCCATATACCACAACATGAAAACTTCTGTCAATCAAAACCGCTTACCGAACAAATACAACCGTTCGCGGCTGTTTGAAGTTGTTTTGTTTCTATACATCCCAGCCGGATGTTAACGTGCTCATTGTCAAATGTTCACGTGCTCATTTTGGTTCTAATCATTTTAAGATAGTGTTTATCGGGCTTTTTCACCGCTGAACGCTAACCAGGGAGCCTCCTGAGCACAAACGCACAATATCGAACAGCGAGACGAGAGGGTGTATGCATATGTCTTTGCTAAACCGCGTACAGCAGCTGCCGAAGGGCTTTGTTTGGGGCGCCGCAACCGCCGCGTACCAAACGGAAGGTTCCACGAAGGTGGCAGGCAAGGGTAAGACCATGTGGGACGATTACCTTGTCACCCAGGGTCGCTTTTTGCCCGACCCGGCCAGTGATTTCTACAACCGCTACGAGGAGGATATCCGCCTTTCTGCCGAGCATGGACTCAACGCCATTCGTGTGTCCATCGCCTGGACCCGCATCTTCCCCAACGGCGACGATGCCGAACCCCTCGCCGAGGGCGTTAAGCACTACCACGAGCTGTTCGCCTGCTGCAAAAAGTATGGCGTCGAGCCCTATGTGTCCCTGCATCACTTTGACTCCCCCGCCGCCCTGTTCAACCAGGGCGACTGGCTCAACCGCAAGACCGTCGACGCCTATGTGCGCTATGCCGAGTTCTGCTTCCGCGAGTTCCGCGAGGTCAAGAATTGGTTCACCATCAACGAGCTCATCAGCCTCTCGCACTCCCAATACATCCAAGGCAACTTCCCGCCCAACCATCACTTTGATGTGACGAGCGGCATCCAGAGCCAGCACAACGAGCTCGTTGCCCACGCCCGCGCCGTCAACCTGTATAAGGATCTTGACGAGACCGAGCACCTGGGCGGACGCATTGGCATGGTCAACGTCCTGACGCCGGCATATCCTGCCACCGACTCGCCCGCCGACCAGCACGCCGCCGACCTGTACAACGCCTTCTACACCGACTTCATCATGGACGGCGCCTTCCTGGGTCACTACTCCGCGCGCACTCTCTCACTCATCAACGAGATTCTGCGTGCCAACAACGCCACACTTACGGTTGAGGACAGCGACATGGAGGAGCTCGCCAAGGCGGCGCCCCGCAACGATATGTTCGGCCTCAACTACTATCAGTCGGCGTTTATCGCCGCCTACGATGGCGAGTCCACCAACAGCTTTAACGGCACCGGAGACAAGGGCACCTCGTGCTTTAAGTTTAAGGGCGTCGGGCAGCAGGTCGATATGCCGGGTATCCCCACCACCGACTGGGATTGGCTCATCTACCCGCAAGGCCTCTACGACACGCTCAAGCACATCAGCGCCACCTATCCCAACCTCCCCGTCATCTATATCACCGAAAACGGCCTGGGCCACAAGGACCCCGAGCCCGACGCAAACGGCATCGTCGTCGATCCCGAGCGCATCGACTTTGTCGACCAGCACATGGAGAAGGTGCTCCAGGCGCGCGCCGAGGGCGTCGACGTCCAGGGCTACTTTATCTGGAGCCTGCAGGACCAGTTCTCGTGGGCCAATGGCTATAACAAGCGCTACGGCCTGTTCTACATCGACTTCGACACGCAAAAACGCTACATCAAGCAGTCGGCACTCTGGTACAAGGAGCTCGCCGACACTATGGCGGACGCGCAGTAGCGCATCGCCTCGCTTTCCCCCGAGAAGGGAGCGGCCCTATGCGATACAAACCCAGCCGCTCCCCTCTCTCCCCCTGGGACCGACCCCGCCTGCACCCGGGCTTTTAGCAAGCGGGAGACCATATAGGTTTTCAACGTCCATGCCATTAAGATTTCATGCAAAGAGGAGCGTGAACTATGGAATCGATCGTTAAGTTCTTGGAGAAAGGTCAGCCGTACTTCGACAAGGTCTCTAAGAACATCTACCTTCAGGCCATTAAAGACGGCTTTTTGGCAGCAATGCCCATCATCCTGTCTTCTTCTGTCTTCCTGCTTATTTCGACCCTGCCGGGCGTTGTCGCCACGGTCGGCGGCTTTACGCTGCCCGACTGGTGGAACGTCGACGTCGTGAACTTCTGCAACAAGGTTTACAACTTCACGATGGGCGTCGTGGGCATCATGGTCGCCGGCACCACCGCAAGCGCGCTGACCGGCTCCAAGAACCGCCGCATGCCTGCCGGCAAGGCCATCAACGCCACGAGCACCATGGTCGCCGCCATGTGCGCTATGCTCATCTTGGCCGTTACCCAGACGAGTGCCAAGATCGACGGCGCCGATGTCTCGGTGTTCTTTACCGACAACATGGGCACCAAGGGCCTGCTGAGCTCCTTTGTCGCCGCATTTGCCACGGTCAACATCTATGCCTTCTGCATTAAGCGAGACATCACCATCAAGCTGCCCAAAGAAGTCCCCGGCGCCATCGCCCAGAACTTCCGCGACATCTTCGCCTTCAGCTTCTCCATCCTGTTTGTCGCCGTCATCGACGTTATCTGCCGCACCTGCTTGGCCGTCCCGTTTGCCAACGTCATCTCCACGCTGGTGAGCCCGCTGTTCGCCGCTGCCGATTCCTACGCCGGCCTCGCCCTCATCTGGTTCATGATCCCGCTGTTCTGGTTCATGGGCATCCACGGCCCCTCGGTCGTTAAGCCTGCCCTCAACGCCGCGCTGTTTGGCAACATCACCACCAACCTCGCCACGCTGCAGGCCGGCGGTCACCCCGCCCTCGCCCTGACCGAAAACTTCGGTAACTACATCGGCGAACTCGGCGGCACCGGCGCCACGTTCATTGTCCCGATCATCTTCCTGCTCTTTATGCGCTCCAAGCAGCTCAAGGCCGTCGGCAAAGCCTCTGTCGTGCCCGTGATGTTCGCCGTCAACGAGCCGCTGCTGTTCGCCGCGCCCATCATCCTCAACCCGTACTTCCTGATCCCGTTCCTGTTTGCCCCCGTGGCCAACGTCCTCATTGGTAAGTTCTTCATCGACTTTTTGGGCATGAACGGCTTTATCTATGCCATGCCGTGGGCACTCCCCGGACCGATCGGCACCTTCATCGACACCAACTTCCAGCCGATCTCTCTGGTCCTGGTTGTCGTCCTGCTGGTCGTTGACTTCTTGATCTACTACCCGTTCTGCAAGGCCTACGACAACGTCCTGTGCAAGCAGGAGGCCGAGACCCTGGCCGAAGAAGAGGCCGAGGAGACCAAGGCCGTCAAGACCGCTGCCGCCCCCGCCGTTGAGGCTCCTGTTGTCGAGACCGCTTCTGCCACTGAGGCCTCCGCAGCTCCGTCCGCCCTTAAGGGCAAGGATCTGAGGGTTCTGGTTCTGTGCGCTGGCGCCGGCACCTCTGCACTGCTCGCCAACGCGCTTAAGGAAGGCGCCGACGAGCTGGGCATCGACATTACCGCCAACGCCGGTGCCTACGGCAGCCACTACGCCATCATGGACCAGTACAACGTCATCGTCCTGGCTCCGCAGGTTCGCACCTATTACAACGAGATGAAGGCCGACACCGACCGCCTGGGCATCACGCTGCTGTCGCCCAAGGGCAAACAGTACATCGACCTCACTAAGGATCCCAAGGGCGCCGTCGCCTGGATCGAGGAAAACCTCGAGGCATAAGACGCTGACACCACCTGCCGCTTGCAGACAATAAATGGCCCGTGCATCGATGTGTGATGCGCGGGCCATTTTGTTTAGACCGCACCCGTCCTCCTGTTCATCTCAATCTGTAACATCTAGCCGAGTTTTTCGGTCCTAGCTGTTACAGATCGAGATGAACGCACAGGCCAAGCCGAAAATCTCAATCTGTAACATGTAGACCACTTTTGACCGCTTAGACGTTACAGATCGAGACAAACGGAATATACCGGACCGAATTGTCTAAATCTGTAACAACTAGCTGAGATTTTCGGTCCTAACTGTTACAGATTGAGACGAACGGGCCGAAAAACCCTACGCCCGCAGGTCCTTTACGCTGGAACGTTCGACCAACACGCCCGAGACGAGCGTACGGCTTCTGGAGCTCGGGGCTTCCAGACCTGCGACGACCTCGTTAAGCGCACGGACGCCCAGCTCGCGGTGACGGAACTTCACCGACGTCAGAATCGAGTTGGGAATCGTCTTGTAAAGCTCGTCATCAAAGCCGATCACGGACACGTCGTCGGGCACACTGAGCCCTTTGTCACGTAGAGCCATCATCACGCCGTTTGCCATGCAGTCGTTAGCAGCGAGGACCGCCGTGCAATCGGCTTTATCGGCAAGCACAAGGCCCGCGGCATAGCCACTATCCGCATTCCAATCGCCTTGCAGAGGCTCGGGCGGCTCAATGCCATGCGCCTCGAGTGCCGCTCGCCAACCTTTCATACGGCACTGGCTCGACAGCGCTTCTTTCTTACCAGAGACGAAGTACACGTTCTTGTGCCCGTGATTCAAGAAGTACTCGCACGCCATGCGCGCGCCGCCCTCTTGATCGTCACTGACGGTGGAGCAGGTAGGATGTTCCATCGGTGTGATAATCACCGTCTTGAGGTCTTTCGGTGCCTCAAAAGTATCAAAGTCATCGACCATCTGACGCAGGTTGAAGATCATGCCATCAACAGGCAGCTGCGACATCCTACGCGCCGCTTCGGCAAGGGTCATCTTCTCCCCCGCCCGCTTTTTGATCATCGTGAGCGCAAAGCCGCGTTCTTCGGCGGCATCTGCGATACCGTCAATCATGTCCACGGCACCGCCCGACAAGTGGAACAGCACCACGCCGATGCACCCGTAACGGCCCAACTTGAGCGAACGCGCGGCAAAGTTCGCCCGGAACCCGAGCGCTTCCATTGCGGAATGGACCTTATCGCGTGTCGACTCTCGCACGCTACCGGGCTCGTTAATCACACGCGAAACCGTCTTGAGAGAAACACCCGCGGCAATCGCCACATCGTTCATTGAGACATTTTTCTTGTCCATCGTTGCCACTACTTCTCCACTCGGTTCTCTATCGCTTGTTTTTTGCGTTCTAGCATACACCACCTGCCTGACTGATAAATCAACCGTTTACCGGACAATATCGACCGCTCACCCGTATATCCTTGTTGCTCTTCCAAAAATGTCTTACGTTGTCATTAACGAAATGACAACGTTGTCATTTCGCAATGCCTTCCTTGAGCAGGAAGGTTTCCGGGCAGTCCTGACCATCCATCGACGACCAGTTCCATCCACATGCATCGCGCATCAAGTAGCAAAGGAGCTCTATGGACGCCATCGTAAAGATGCTCGAAAAGCATCAGCCGTTCTTTGAGAAGATCTCGAGGAACATCTACCTCCAGGCTATTAAGGACGGATTCCTTGGGTGCATGCCCATCGTCCTCACCTCTTCGATCTTTCTGCTCATTGCCACCCTTCCCGGCGTAGTCGGTATCACGCTGCCCCAGCCGCTCATCGACTGGTGCAACAAGCTGTACAACTTCACCATGGGCGTCATGGGCATCATGGTTGCCGGCACCACTGCCAAGAACTTTACGGCTTCCATGAACCGTCGCATGCCCGCCGGCAAGGTGCTCAACGACGGCTCCACCATGGTGGCCGCCCAGTGCAGTATGCTTTTGCTCGCCGTTACGCAGTTCACCACCAAGTTCAACGGCTCCGAGCTTTCGGTCTTCGACTGCACCAGCATGGGTACGCGCGGTCTGTTCTCGGCCTATATCGCCGCGTTCATCACCGTGTGGGTCTACAAATTCTGCGTCTCGCGCGATCTGACCATTAAGCTGCCCAAGGAGGTCCCGGGCGCCATCGCTCAGAACTTCCGCGACATTATCCCCTTTGGCGGCGCTGTCATTATCTGCGGCATCATCGATGTGGTTGTGCGCAACCTCATGGGCGTTCCGTTCTCCGAGCTGCTCATCAAGCTGCTCTCCCCGCTCTTCACTGCGGCAGAAACCTATCCTGGCCTCATCCTTATCCAGGCAGCCACCGCGTTCTTCTGGTTCATCGGCGTCCACGGCCCTTCGATTGTCCAGCCGGGCATCGACCCCATCCGTCTTGCCAACCAGGCCGAGAACCTGCAGGTTCTGCTGGCCGGTGGCCACCCCGCCCACTCCCTCACCTTTAACATGTCGCTCGTGGGTGAGTTCGGCGGCACTGGCGCTACGTTCATCGTGCCGCTTCTGCTGATTCTCTTTATGAAGTCCAAGCAGCTCAAAGCCGTCGGTAAGGCCTCGATTGTTCCTGTTGCCTTTGCTGTCAACGAGCCGCTGCTCTTTGGCGCGCCGATGATCCTTAACCCCTACATGCTCATCCCCTTTGTTGCCGCCGGCTGCGTCAACGTGAGTGTTGCCAAGTTCTTTATCGACAATGTGGGCATGAACGGCTTCTCCTTCGTGGTGCCTTGGGCTACCCCTGCCCCCATCGGCATCTTCATCACCACAAACTTCCAGCTTATCGCCCTGGTGTTTGTTGCAATCATCATCTTGCTGGACGCTATCATCTACCTGCCGTTCTTGAAGGCATACGATAAGCTGCTCTGCGACCAGGAGGCCGAGCGCGCCGCCGAGCTGGGTCTCGAATCCGATGGTGCTGCCACCATCGCTGCCAACGCCCCTGCGCCCGCTGTCGAGCAGACCGCCGCTGTCACCGCTTCCGTCGAGCCGACCGCCGCTGCCGCCGACAGCAAGCCTGTCGCCGATCAGCCCGAGCCCGCCGCCGACGCATCCGCTAAGAAGGACGTCGACGGTCTGAAGGTCCTCGTCCTGTGCGCCGGCGCCGGCACCTCTGCCATGCTTGCCAATGCCATCAAGGAAGGTGCTGCGCAGACCGGAGAGAACATCGCTTCCTCCGCAGGCGCCTATGGTCAGCACACTGCCATCATGGATCAGTACGACGTCATCGTGCTCGCCCCGCAGGTTCGTAGCTACTACAACGACATGAAGGCCGACACCGATCGTCTGGGCATTAAGCTGCTCGCCCCGCGCGGCAAGGAATATATCGACCTTACCCGCGACCCCACTGGCGCCATCAAGTGGCTCCGCGAGAACCTCGACTAGTTCCTCCCTCTGTTGGTGCCCGGATCCCCAGTTCGGGCACCTCTCCCTATTCGTATCCCACAGAAAGGATGACTCATGACCAACCCCATGCAGTTCCCCGACGGCTTTGTGTTTGGCGGCGCCACCGCTGCTTACCAGGTTGAGGGCGAGACCCGTACACACGGCAAGGGCAAAGTGCCCTGGGACGATTTCCTGGCTGCTCAGGGCCGTTTCTCCCCCGACCCCGCAAGCGATTTCTACAACAAGTACCCGGTCGATATCGACCTGTGCCAGCGCTTCGGCATCAACGGCATTCGTGTCTCCATCGCTTGGAGCCGTATCTTCCCCAGCGGCACTGGTGAGATTAACCCCGAGGGTGTTGCCTTCTATCACGAGCTCTTTGCCACCTGCAATAAAGCCGGCGTTATCCCCTATGTCACGCTCGATCACTTTGATACGCCCGAGGCCTTTTACCAGAACGGCGGCGAGGGCTTCCTGACGCGCACGACGATCGACGCCTTTGTCGAGTACGCCAAGTTCTGCTTTGCCGAGTTCACCGAGGTCAAGCACTGGTTTACCTTTAACGAGATCCCCGCGACCGCCGAGGGCAGCTTTATCGTCGGCAACTGGCCGCACGGCGAGAAGTATCGCCTGGATAAGGCCTTCCAGCTCATGCACAACATGATGGTGGCCCATGCCAAGGCCGTCGTCGCCTTCCACGAGGGCGGCTTTGAGGGCGAGATCGGCATTGTCCAGAACCTGGAGCCCAAGTATCCCCTCGACCCCAACAACGCCGCCGACTGCGAGGCAGCTCGCATGGCCGACGTCATCAACAACCGCTGGGTACTCGACGCCACCTTCCGCGGCCACTATGCAGCCGACACCATGGAGGCTGCGACCAAGCTGGCCCATATCGCCGGCGGCGAACTCGACGTCCGCGACGAGGACATCGCCGCGCTGACCGCCGCGCTCCCCTACAACGATTGCCTGGGCGTCAACACCTACAAGTGCCAGTTCCTGCGTGCCGCCGAGGGCGAAAACGACATCAACCACAATGGCACCGGCGACAAGGGCTCCTCGCGCTGGTTCCTCAAGGGCGTGGGCGAGTCATGCGTGCGCGAAGGCGTACCCACCACCGATTGGGACTGGATTATCTATCCCGAGGGCCTCTACGACCTGCTGCTCCGCATTAAGAACGATTACCCCAACTACAAGAAGATCTACATCACCGAGAACGGCATGGGCTATAAGGATGACTTCGAGGATGGCTTTATCGATGACGCCCCTCGTATCGACTACATGCGTCAGCATCTCGCGTGGATCCTCAAGGCAATCGACGGCGGCGTAAACGTCGACGGTTACTTTGTGTGGTCGCTGCAGGACCAGTTCTCCTGGACCAACGGCTACAACAAGCGCTACGGCCTGTTCTACATCGACTTTGAGACCCAGAAGCGCTATCCCAAGGCGAGCGCGTACTGGTACAAGAACGTCGCGGAGACCGGCCTGCTCATGGCCTAACTTTTGCCGCATACCCCCTGTCGGCCGCATGCGAATCCCCCACGGGTTCGCATGCGGCCTTTTTGTTTTTGGTGAGCCCGAGCGGATCATTTGTCTCGATCTGTAACATCTAGCAGGGATTTTCAATCCTAACTGTTATAGATTTAGACGAACGGGCGACCAGGGCTGAAAGATCTCAATCTGTAACACGTAGCCCACTTTTAACCGTCTAACTGTTACAGATTGAGACAATAAGATAGTCAAATCCGAACTTTCCAAGCAGTTATGAACCATGGTTTCCAGTTTTCAGTATCACGAACATACTTTCGGTATCATTTAATGGTATTATGATATCGAAAGTATGTTCGTGATACCGAAAGGAGCCGAATGCGCCAGTTCGATTACACCACAGTCTCAGCGGAACTCGAAGCAACTCCAATCACCAACCTCCTCCTCTCGATACGCGAGCATAAAGGCCGTCAGCTTGCTCTGAGTCAAGTCAAACCCGAGCTTCTATCGTCCCTTATGGAGGAGGCTAAGATCCAAAGCACCCGATCCTCCAACGGACTTGAAGGAATTGTTACCACCCAAAAAAGACTCAAAGCGATCATGGCGTATTCCGCCAAGCCAAGCTCCCGCGCAGAGGAAGAAATCGCTGGATACCGAGATGTGCTGTCGCTTATTCACGAGCAACACGATTCCATTCCCGTAACGCCATCGGTCATCCTGCAGTTGCATCGTGACCTCATGGCGCACACGGCAATCTCGTATGGAGGCCATTGGAAAGATAGCGATAACGAAATCGTCTCCATTGACGATCAAGGTAATCGATTTGTGCGCTTTAGGCCCCCTTCGGCTCTAGCAACCCCGGGGCTTATTAAAGAAGCCTGCCAGTCCCTCAACGATGCTTTATCTCGCCAAGTTTGCGATCCCCTCCTTATATCGCTCCGCTTTATCTTCGATTTTGTTAGCATTCATCCCTTCAACGATGGCAATGGCAGGATGAGCCGGCTCCTTACAACGCTGCTGCTCGAAAAGACTGGATACGACGTTGCGCGTTACATCAGCATCGAACGACTTATTGAAGACAACAAAGCGCTTTACTACAACGCCCTCGCTGCAAGCTCCACTGGATGGAATGAAAATCAAAACACCGAAGTACCCTTTATCCGTTTCATGCTCGGAACAACCCTGGCCGCCTACCGACAGCTCGAGCAGCGTACCTTAATTGAATCAAGCACTCGTCCCATGTCAAAGCAAGCGCGCATCGCTGTTCTATTTCAACAGAGACCCGGCGTCATTAAGAAATCCGACATCCGGTCCAACTGCCCCGATATCAGCGAGGTAACCGTTAAACGAACCCTCGGTCAGCTTGTTAGTTGCAGCGCAATCGAAAAAACAGGAGCGGGTCGTTCGACGGGCTACATACTCAAAGACGTCCATGCTCTAGAACTATTCTTGCAATCCACAATACCCGATGGCGAGGCTGCAATAACAAAAGAGGCTCCAAAGGATAAGCTCCTTGAACGTGTAAACCACGCCGAGGATGAAAGCAGAGAGGGGCTCTATGAAGACTACGATTCATTCTCAAGGGACATAAGGACGAAATACGGAGTCTAGTCATATCCCAGAATAGCCTCATCCTTGTTGCCCAAAGTTATTTACGCGTCATTGTGAAGCGATAACCCCTGCGCCGGCAGGGGGGCAGAAGTATCGTCTGTAGCATTAGCTAGCAGATGACCTGCGTATGCTCCTCGATGGCGGCACGGTCCTCGGCGGCGATACCCGGCTCGCACACCACGGCGTCCAGTCTGTCCAGGCGGCAGAAGGTGTAGAAGTCGCGCTTGCCGATCTTGCTGGAGTCGGCGATCAGATAGCGCGAGTCGGCCTTGCTAAAGGCGAGCTGCTGGATACGACCCTCATCCATATTAGACGTAGACACGTCGCCATCCAGAATGCCGTTGGCGCCGATAAACGCCGCATCGATACCCAACGCACGCAGAGTATCCTCGGCCGTTGGCCCCACAAAAGCGGCGGTGCGGCGACGGTACATACCGCCCACGAGACACAGGTCACAGTCTTCGCGTGCCTCGAGCAGGTTAAACACCGAAAGCGAATTAGTCACGATGCGCAGGCGAAACGCCGGCAGCATCGAGGCCATCTGCTCCACCGTAGTGCCCGTGCCCAAAAAGATGGTCGAGCCTTCCTCGATAAGCTCCACAGCACGGCGCGCAATCTGCAGCTTTTCCTCGGCATGCTTGGTGCGCTTTTCGCTGTGCGAATACTCGTGGCGCAACATAGCGTGGGGACGGCCCTGTGCACTACGGGCTCCGCCGTGCACGCGCTCGATCTCGCCCAGGCTTGCAAGCTCCTCAAGGTCGCGACGGATCGTCATGTCCGAGACACCTAACGCATCCGAAATCTCCTTAACCGAAACCGTGCCCTGCTCATCGAGCAGCTGACGAACCTTATCCTGTCGCTCTGCCTTAATCACGATGAATCCTCGCCGTTCTATGCGTGCATATCATTCAAACAGTAACGAACAAATTGTATCAGACCCATGCGCGTCAAAAATGAACGCCCGCACAGCTCCAATCATCACTTTTTTGAGAAAAATACCCCCTGCTTTAGTGGGGTGTAGTGATAATCTCGCCTGTTCGCGCTACAGTTTGTCGGAAATACCTCGATGTTAGGAACCAAATGATCACTTCCGAGCTTTTCGGCACCGCGCCGTGCGGTACCCCCGTTCATCGTTACACCCTCAACGGGCCCGAGATCTGCGTTCGCATTATGGACTATGGTGCCACCGTGCTTGGTGTCGACGTGCCCGACATTCCCGGCAACGTGCGCGATGTGGTGCTGGGCTTCGATAAGCTCGAGGATTACTTTGACAACCCCGCCTGCTTTGGCGCGACCATCGGCCCCGTGGCAAACCGCACCGCGGGCGCCACGATCACCATCGCCGGCACGGACTGGCATATGCCCGCCAACGAGGGCGCCAACAACCTGCACAGCGATCTTGAGCACGGTCTGCATAAACGCGTGTGGGACGTTGAGCTCGACGAGGCCCATAACGCCGTGCGCATGACCACCTCGCTTGAGGATGGCGAACTGGGCCTTCCCGGCAACCGCACCTTTACGGCCGTGTTTACCGTTACACGCACCGGCGTCTTTCGCATCGAGTATGGCTGCGAGAGCGACCGCGCCACCTACGTGTCCATGACCAACCACACGTACTTTAACCTTGCCGGCCATAACGCCGGCATGGACTGCGAGCACTTCTTTGTTGCCAACGCTGCCCACTACCTGCCCATCAACGAGCAGAACATCCCCACCGGCGAGATCGCTCCGGTCGAAGGCACGCCGTTTGACTTCCGTGAGCTGCGCCCCGTCGCTCCTGGCATGGAAGCCGACGACCCGCAGATTAAGCAGGCCCGTGGCTACGATCACTGCCTGTGCATCGATGGCTATCAGTACGGCCGTAATCTGCGCCGCGCGATGCACGTCGAGGAGATGTGGACCGGTCGTGAGTTGGATTACTACACCACCGCCCCGGGCGTGCAGCTCTACACCGGCAACTGGCTGGGCGACGAGCACGCCAAGGACGATGCCAACTATGGCTGGGGCGCCGGCTTTGCCCTCGAGGCAGAGATGTACCCTGACACGCCGCACCAGCCGCTGTTCCCGCAGGGCATTGTGGGCCCGGGTCACCCCTACAGCAATGTGATCGAATACCACTTTATGAGGCACTAAGCCCACAGCGCGACATATCGCACAGCAGCGCCCGCCGGCACCACCGCCGACGGGCGCTTTGCTACCTAGTCATTGGGGACGTTCTTAAATGACTAGTTGGATGGGGTCGGGATTGGAGCTGGGGAGATAGCGGATTTCTAGCTCTATGCCGAGCGCCTGCAGCTCTTTGAGGGCTGCGACATCTGCGTCGTCTACGGCGACTGCGGGCGTTATGGGGCGCTTGCCCTCCCCTGCCTGCATGTGACCGATGCTGATCTTGGTGATGGGCACGCCGCCCTTAACCAGCGCGAGCGCATCGGCGGGTGAGGCCACCATGATCTGAATCAACTGGCGCGACGTTGCGGTATGAATGATGTCGACAGTCCTTTGCACCGAGAAAAACCGCGTCCAAACGCCTTCTGGCGCCGCCACCCTCATGGGTGCCCATTGGCGCGAATCCGCCGCGATCTCATCGTTGACGATCAGGACAAGGTTGGAACCAGTCGCCTCATTCCACAGCTCAACGTCTTGCCCGTAAATAAACCGGTCATCGATGCGTGTGAGAAGAATCTTGGGTTGAGCCATCGCTGCCCCATTCTCTTTGAGACCCGTAAGAGCAAGACATCACACCTCTAATATTAGTGCATTTAAAGTGAGAAAAGCCGTCAGAACCCTTGCGCGGATGTGCGATGTCCCGTATCATAGACAGCCGTTGACGCCTCAGTTGCGTCACCACATGGCCGCCAGCGTAGCTCAGTTGGTAGAGCACCGCTCTCGTAAAGCGGGGGTCACCGGTTCGAGCCCGGTCGCTGGCTCCATTGCACAAGATAGCCGCCTTCGGGCGGCTTTTTTGTTGCCGATTTTGAGTGCGTGCGTGCCAATCCACGTATCGTAACGGCCTCAACTCCCCTACTCAACAAAAAAGCCCCGCCAACCGCAATCCCCAAGGGAACCGCGATTAACGGGGCTCAAGCGCGCTCCTCAATGGAATCACGCCAGCATACGAACAGCTCAACTGAGCAGCGCGTTACTCCTCCCAGTAAGCATCTGCAAGCAGCTTAAAGCAGATCTTCTTGACCGGCTGCGCGCCATCGCCCGGGAACTCGAGCGTGGGCATATGAGGCTCGCCGGCAACGAACAGTGCAAACTTATCGTCAGCAAGATCGCCGGCGATCGAGGCGTCGGAATCGACCAGATCGTAGTCGTCCTTCTCGTCAAACTCCTGGACCAGCGTCAGGCTGCCCGTGGCAACCTTAAAGGCCTCGCGACCCTCAATGTCGATCTGCAGGTCGTGATAGCGCTGATGCGTCTCGTAGTGAGCCTCTGCCTCGGGACGCGTCGTGGGAGCCATGACGTTCGCAAAGACCTTGTCGCCCAGAATCGGATGGCTGCCGACCTCGAGCTCCGCCGGGTCGTTCTCCTCGAGCCAGTCGATCAGCACGTCGAGGCCCTTGAGCATTCCGCGGTACTCCTCGATATCGCCCAATGCACCGTAAATCATCTAAATCCCCTCTCGGATCGCTTCTTTGGCGGCTACTCGGCAAACGCGTTACCGACGCTGTTGCCACCCACATACGCCTCGACCAGGGTAAGGTCGGGATTGAACACGACAACGTCGGCGTCGCGCCCCAGCATAATGCTATCGCACTTGTCGTCGACATGAGCTAGCAATCGATGCCGGGGGCGACGCCCAAGCCCTTACAGCTCGGTCACGACAACGCCGTTGTAGACCTCGTCCCAACGGTCCATGACCAGATGACCGGTCATGGGATCCATGGCGTTGAGCTTGCCGCAAGTGTTGGCGGTACGCAGCACCGTCTCGTCGTCTGCGCCAGCAGCGATGGCATGCGCGAAGCCTGCGATAGTGGAGTCACCAGAGCCCGTGGCGTTAACGGCGGGGATATCGGGGGTCTTGGCGCGGAACGCACGGCCATTGTGGAAGCCGACGGAGCCGGCAGCACCCATGGACACGACGACCCAGGGGATATCGGAGAAGCGGGCATCAGAGGCGAGCGCGGCGCGGAGCTCGTCCACATCGTCGGTGGTAAAGCTCGTGCCCAGAAGGCCGTTGATCTCGGTCAGGTTAGGCTTGACCAGCTCGGGCTTAATTTCGGACTTAAGGGCGGCCTCGAGCGAAGCACCCGAGGTATCGAGCAGCACCTTGGCGCCGGCGTTCTCGGCAATGCCCGTGATCTTGGCATAGTAGTCCGCCTCGACGCCGCGGGGCAGAGAACCCGAGATGGTGACGACATCGGCCTTGCCCGCAAGCTCGGTAAACTTGGCAGTAAAGGCATCGAGCTCCTCGGGGGCAATTGTCGGACCGCTCTCGAGCAGCTCGGTCTGGTTGCCGGCGTGGAGGATGTTGAGGCAAATACGAGTCTCGCCCTTGATGGGTACAAAATCATTCTTAATGCCATTGGCGTCCATGAGCTCAGCCATGTAAGCGCCCATGTGGCCGCCGAGCAGACCGGTTGCCACAACGTCGTCGCCCAGCTGACCCAGCACACGGGCCACGTTGAGGCCCTTGCCGCCGGCAGTCTTTTCGGGCGTCACACGGTTGACGTCGTCGATAATGAGCTCATCGAGCTGATAGCGCGTATCGACAGACGGGTTCATCGTAACGGTGAGGATCATTTTTAGCTCCTTATCTCGCAGGCTCCTTGTGCCTCGCGATACGAGTCGACAAAACGGAATTACAGAATCTCAATCGTGAACGAGCGAACGACGGTCTCCTTGGGCTTGGCGACAAGGCAGCCGCGCTTATGCTCAAGCACGTCGTCCTCATCGGAGCAGGTCGAAAGGCCGCCCCAGGGCTCAACCGCCACAAAATCGCCCTCGGGCTTGCTCCACACAATGAGATACGGGAAGCCCTCAAAGCTCAGGCAAACGCCTTTGTCCTCGCCCTTCTTGGAAAGCGTGACCTGACGGCTCTCGAGCACATCAAAGATGGTCTCCGCAAAATCGAAGAGCTCATGCGACAGAGGCAGTGTCTTTCCCACCATGGGGTTCTTGGAGCGCCTGTCCACATCAATCAAGCCAGTCGAAGGGACAGCGGTGCAGAGCTCCGCAGCCTCGTCCTTCTCAAAGCGCAACTCGTAGTCCGTATAGGCCTCGCCCTCATCGAGCGGACACCTAAAGCCGGGATGACCGCCAATAAAGAACGGCATGTCCTCGGTGCCCTCGTTGGTGACCTCGTAGGAAACGCGCACGGCAGCGTCCTCGAGCGTATAACGAGCGACAAGCTTAAACGGGTACGGATAATCGCTCAGCAGCGCGGCGTTATCCTCCGAAGCCAGGCACATCGCCAGCTCGTTCTCGCTCTGGCTCAGCAGCTTCCACTCCTGTTTGCGCGCAAACCCGTGGCGAGCGAGCTTTACATGATGCCCGGCAAACGTCATGGCGTTGTTATCGCGCAAGCCTCCGCAAATCGGGAAGCAAATCGGTGCCTGGCCGGACCACACGGCGGGATCGCCCTGCCACAGATACTCGCGACCTCCGGCCTCGATCGAGGTAAACGAACCACCGGCCGTGGACACCTTAATAGAAATCGAATCGTTGGAGAGAGCGTATTCCATTGCCCATCCTTTCGAACAACTGCTTTTTGCTCGCAAGTACCCGTCTCGGCCCTAACCAAAGGACAAACCCGCACGTTCATCGATGCGTCCGGTATCCCAGCCATGTAACGGGGTACCATACAGACATTGATGCAATTACAGCTGAAAGGCCTTCTTATGCGAACCATCATCCTCTACGCCTCGCGCCATCACGGCAATACGAAAAAGCTCGTGGACGCCATCGTCGAGGCACACCCCGAGATCGATACCCTCGATGTGAAGACGCTCGGTAAAAACGAGTATCCCAACCTGCACGAATATCATCTGATCGGTGTCGCCACGGGCATCTATTACTCCGAGATCGACAAGGACATGGCACGCGTGCTCACGAACGTGCTGCAGCCGCAGGACAAGGTGTTTGGCCTTATGACCTACGGTGGCAAAAACAAGTGGTACGGCAAGGATATCGATGGCATCTGCCGCATGAGGCAGGCCATCTTTATGGGTGTCTACGGCTGCCCCGGCTTTGATACGTGGGGGCCGTTCAAACTCACCGGCGGTGTCCAAAAGGGACACCCGACCGCTGAGGAAATTAAGGGCGCCGTCGACTTCTTCGACAAGATCGAAGACGAGTATGGCGACATCATCGTCGAAGAGTACGCCAAGCGCGAGAAGCGCCTAGCATACGAGAAGGAGCATCCTGCAGGAGGCCTGGTGGCCGGCGTCAAGCGCACGGCAAAGAAGATCGCTAACAAGCTGTAACTGTGAAGGTGCTTTTGAGCGTTTAACCCATACGGCGGGTCCGAGCAGATTCGGGCCCGCCGTCTTTTTCTATCGTTACTCGGTAAAGGCGTTGCCGACGCTCTGGCCGCCAACATACGTCTCGACGAGGGTAAGCTCATGGTCGAACACGACAAAATCGGCGTCGCGACCCGGCATGATGCTGCCGCACTTATCCTCGATGTGCGCGGAGCGTGCCGGCACCTCGGTTGCCATGCGAATGGCGATATCGGCGCTGGCGATGCCCCAGTCAACGATGTTCTTGACGCCCTGGGCAAGCGTGAGCACCGAGCCGGCAATGCTCTTGCCGTCGGCGAGCCAGCACAGGTTGTCCTTCATGATGACGTCCATACCACCACTGGTGTAGCTGCCCTCGGGCATGCCACCGCAACCCAGGCAGTCGGTGATGAGCACCGTGTGCTGCCAGCCCTTTGCCTGCAGCAGCGCCTTGATGGCGGCAGGGTTTACGTGCTTGCCGTCACAGATGATCTCGGCGTAGGTCTCGGGCGTGGACATGGCAGCACCCACGACACCGGGCTCGCGGTGATGCAGTCCGCGCTGGCCGTTATAGGTATGCGTAAAGCAGCTGGCACCGGCGTTGATGGCGGCGATGCACTCATCATAGGTGGCGTCGGAGTGACCGATGCTGGTCACCACGCCCTTCGCATTGAGGGCGGCAGCATAGGCGGCAGCTCCGTCGCGCTCGGCCGCCATGGCGCTCTTAACGATGCGACCACCCGCAGCCTCCTGCCACTGATCGAAGACCTCCTCGGAGGGATCGATAAGATAAGCGGGGTTCTGCGCGCCCACGTGCTTCATGGTAAAGAAGGGGCCCTCCAGGTAGATGCCCTGAATGCGAGCACCGCAGAAGTCGGGGCCGCGGCCCTCGTCCGCCTTGGCGATAGCGGCGCAGGCGTCCTTGATCTGCTCGACGCCATCGGTGAACGTCGTGGGCAGCCAGCTGGTGGTACCGCGACGGGCGAGCTCGGTTGAGCTGATATCGATGCCCTCGGGATCGTTATCGGTAGTTGAGTGGTTGTAGAAGCCATGGATGTGAGTATCGACCATACCCGGTGCGATCCACGATCCCGTGTAGTCCTTAATCTCGCAAGAGGGCTCGTCGGCCTGCCAGGCGCCAAAGACGCCGTCCTCGACCATAAGATAGCCGCCCAGTTGCGGGCCTGCCGGCAAGAAGAACTTGTCAGCCTTAATTGCGTATGTGCTCATATGCACTCCTTGCTTCTTGAAGCAGTTGACCGTGGTGATACTTATACCCGGTCCATGTAAAAACAAAAAGCGCCCGCCCGCCGTTATGAGCGGACGGGCGCCCTTACAGGGGGACGCGATTAAGCGGTGAAGGGGTGAATCGTCACGCCCTTAACCACGCGGTTGACCGTGCCGGTAGGGCTCGGCGTATCGGGCGTGTTGCCCACGCGCACGGAGTTGAGCAGGCTGATAGCCTGGGCAAACATCACGAACGGCAGAGCAAGGTAGCCCTCGGGAAGTGCCTCGTAGCCCTTAAAGGTGAAGGACTCACCCTCATAGACGGTGGCACCTTCCTGCTGAACGGCGACGGTGTGCTGAGCGATCTTGTCGCCACCGATCTCGTTGAGGATGTCGATGTCGTACTGACGGGTGTAGGCGTCGTTGTTGACGAACACGAAGACGAGCGTCTTATCGTCGACGAAGGACTTGGGTCCGTGACGATAGCCCATGGAAGTGTCGTAAGAAGTGGCAACCAGGCCGTGAGCAAGCTCGAGAATCTTAAGCTGGCTCTCCTGAGCAAGGCCGCCAAAGGAGCCGGAGCCCAGGTAGGTCACGCGGTTGAAGTCGCCAGCGAGGTAATCGGCGACCTCGGACTCGCGAGCGATAACCTCCTCGCCCATCTTGGCGATGGTCTCGACCCACTCGGCCTTCTGCTCGTCAGAGGCAGTGTCGAAAATAAGGGTGGAGAGCAGGGTCATGCAGGAATAAGAACCGGTCATGGCGAAGCCCTTGTCGTTGGCGCGCGGAATGAGCAGCGTCAGCGCATTGGGATCATCGGCAGACTCGACGGCGAGCTTGCCCTCGGGAGCGCAGGTGATGTTGAGGAACTTGACGTTGTGGACGAGCTCCTTGGCAACGGCAACGGCGGCAAGGCTCTCGGGGCTGTTGCCAGAGCGGGCAAAGGAAACCACGAGCGTGGGATCCTCGGCGCGCAGGAAGTCGCGCGGAGCGCTCACGATGTCGGTCGTGGCGATGGGCTTAAAGTCGTAGAGATCAGTGTTGCCAGCGTGACGCAGGTACGGGGCGCAGGTATCGCCAACGTAGTCGGACGTACCGGCACCGGTGAAGACAACGGACAGACGACCCTCGCCCATAGCGCGAGCCTCGGCCAGGAAGGCCTCGATGGCCTCCTTGTTCTCGCGATAGATGTTGAGCGTATCACGCCAAAGCTCGGGCTGCTGAGCAATCTCGGCCGTGGTGATCTGGGCGCCGAGCTCGGTGAGCTCCTCGACACTCTTCTCGAACATTTCTAATACCTCTCTCTAGAAGTAATCCTCTGACGTGCAATTATACACTTCGGTTGGTTATCTGGTAGTAACCAGTTAAATGCAAAGAATCATCATATGGAAACGATGCGGACACTAGTTGCTACGCTGGTGGTAAACCTTGTATTTAAACTGATCGGCACGAGCAACCGAGAGTGTATACTCCACAACCTCGTTTGACTCGTTATACGTAGTCCTGACCAAATCGAGCACAGGCGAGCCCTCGACAATTCCCAAAAGGTGGGCGTCGGTGGGACGGGCTATGCTCGCATAGAACTCCTCTTCGGCCACGCGAATCTTTTGCTGAAAGTCTTGCTCAATCACATCGTAAAGCGGCTTACGCTCCAGCAGTGGTCGCTTTAGGGACAGAAATTGACGAACCGGTAGATAGCTGCGTTCGACCATCATGGGCATGTTATCGGCAGAACGAAGGCGCTTAAGCTTAAAAATGCGATCACCGATACGCAATCCCATATGCTCGGCCAGATTCTTATCGGCCTCCATCTCGCAAAACTCGAGAATCGTGGTCTCGGGGTCGCGACCCATCGCGCGCATCTGCTCAGTAAAGCTGTAGGACTGCATAAGATTGGTTGCCTTTGCCGAACGGTCGGTCACAAAGGTACCGCGACCGTGCTGCCGAACCACCAGTCCTAAACGCTCCAGTTCCTGCAGAGCCAGGCGTACCGTAGTGCGCGAGAGACCATAGCGCTCCGAAAGTTCGCGCTCGGAAGGAATCATGTCACCGGCGCGATATTCATGGTCAATCTTTTCGGTCAGAATATCGACCAGCTGATCGTACAGCGGTTGCTTACGCGCTCCGATCGCCATCCTATCCTCCCTTTTGCTCGAATTCGGCTAACTACCTAGGGTGTTAAGCATTATCAGTCCGCAACACCCGAATCATCAAGAAAACAAAAGCCGCGCGCTCTTTCGAGCACGCGGCTTTTAACATACACATGGCTTAAGGGGTCGGGGTGTGAGCCGCGTAGGGACACACCCCTCAAGCTAGAGCCTTACCAGATGCTCGGCCAGAGACCAAGCGGGCCAGCGCCCAGGATGCCAAGGACAAAGAGCAGGAGAATGCCCTTGGTCGGGGTCCAGCTGTGCTTAGCGAACATGTAGTAAAGCAGCAGCGTAAGCATAAGCGGGACGAGCTTCGGGACGATGGTGTTGAGGGTGTCGGCAACGGAGAAGTTGACCGGATCCTCGGTGACGGTGCCGTAGGTAACGGACTCCATGCCGTTGCCCAAATCGGTGACGCCGCACTCGACAGCGTTGCCGTCGGCATCGGAAGCGGTGAGGGCGTTGCCGTCCTCATCGGTCATGGCGATGGTGCCGGCCTCAGCGGTCTCGGTATCGATGCCCTCCATACCGGTGAAGTTCTCGGCCTCCTTCTCGGAGACGATCACGGTAGTAGCGGAGAGGCCACGGGTGGTGCCGTTGGGGATCTGGAGGTTGATCTGGGTGCCACCCATGGTGACGACCAGGCAACCGACGACGAAGACGCCCATGATGGAAGCGGCACGCGTGAAGGCCTGCATGTTGGCAGTCAGAGCGTCAATAGCGCTGGTGCCAAGCTTGTAGGACCAGTTCATGAGCCAGAAGCGCAGAGCGAACTGGACGACGTTGAAGATCACCAGGAAGATGATCGGTGCAGCGGCGTTGCCGTTGATGGCCATGTTAGAGGTGATGCCGGCCGTGATAGGCACGAGCGTCAGCCAGAACAGGGCGTCACCGATACCACCGAGCGGGCCCATTGCGGCGACGCGGACGGCGCGGATCGTGGGGATGTCAACCTTGTTCTGCTCGAGCGAAAGCACGATGCCCATAACAAAGGTGACAAGGAACGGGTGGGTGTTGAAGAACTCCAGGTTGTGGCTCATGGAAGCCGCGAGGTCGTTCTTGTTGGTGTGGATCTTCTCCAGACCGGGGATGATGGAGTAAAGCCAGCCAGCGGCCTGCATGCGCTCGTAGTTGAACGATGCCTGCAGGAAGCAGGAGCGCCAAGCCATCTTGTTGAGGGTCTTCTGGTCGAGCTGCGGAGCAGGAGTGAGATCCTCGTAGTGCTCCGGGATCACATACTCATTAGATGCCATCTTCGAAGTCACCTCCGTCAGAAACAGCTGCACCCTTCAGCTCGGTCTGCTGCTGGAAGTCCCAGAAAGCGATGCCGAAGCCGATGAGAGCGAGGATGAGCAGAGCAGGGGTTGCCAGCGAATCGTTGGCAACGGTGATGAGCGCGAGGCCAAAGCCCATGAGGAAGAAGCCCCACATATCGCGGTTCATCATAACCTTGAGCAGGACGGCGAAGCCGACGAAGCGCATCATGCCGCCTGCAGCGGAGAGACCGGTCTGCAGCCAAGTCGGGATGGCAGAAGCGATGGTCTGACCGATGGTAGCGCCAGCGATGAAGAACAGGGTGACGACGACAGCGAAGATCAGGCCAAGCAGAGCCATGGCGAAGTAGTTCAGGCGCTCGATGCCCTTGGTGTCCGCGTTGTGAGCCATGTTATCGGCCGTGGACATAAGCGGGGACATAAGCGTGAAGACCAGGGTAACGCCAAGCTGGCCAAGCAGAGCGAACGGAATGGCGAGGCCGACTGCCGCGTTGGGCTCGAGGCCCGTGGCGATAGCGAGAATGGCTGCCATGATGCCGCCGATGACGGCGTTAGGCGGCTGAGCGCCTCCGATCGGCATGTTGCCGATCGTCATGAGCTGATAGGTACCACCCACGAGAAGACCGGTGTTGAGGTCGCCAAGGATAAGACCGATGACGGCGCCGGTGACGATGGGCTGATAGAGAGACTCGAGGAAGTCAAACTGGTCGATTGCCGCGATGAACGTGACGACGAAGACCAGAGCGATCTGGATGATCGAGTATTCCATCTTGCTCCTCCTTTCAAAATGAATGTACGCACTTTGGATATCACGTACAGAACGTCAGGGTTTCACTCCTGACAACGTGGATCACGAGGATTACGAGAAGAGCTTGCTCGTGTCCTCAACAGGCGTGCTCGGAACGCGCCTGATCTCCAACTCCACCCCCAATTCCTGCAGCTCTTTAAACGCAGCGACATCCTCGTCGTTAACTGCGACGGAGGTGGCGACTTGGCGCTTTCCTTCCGACATGTGCATGT
>DBFMRS010000154.1:0-3424 GCA_048387515.1 Collinsella sp. | reverse complement strand
CCCGAGGCCGTTCTGTTCTCAGCCCAGACGGGCGAGGGACTCGACGATCTCGTCGATCGCATTGCTCGCGAGGCAGCTGCCACCGATGTACTGCTTTCAGCCGACATTCCGTATCGTGAAGGTGCGCTCATCACGCTCGTGCATGAGCAGGGGACCCTTTTGCACGAGGAATATCTTGAGGATGGCGTTCGTATTGTGGCGAAACTGCCGGCTCGTATTGCACCGCGGCTCGAGCGTTATCGCACCGAGTAGGCGAGCTCCAAAATGCCCAGTATGATGGGCTGATGCAGCAGATAAAAGGGGAGTGCATGACGTCCAAGGCTGGCGAGCGCCGGCAGGGGGTTGGCGTAGGCCCAACTTGGGGCGGTCTTACCGATTCCCTGCGCTATATGTGCGGCGAAGTATCCTGCAAAATACATAAAGATAAACGGGATGATGGGGTAGTAATCACCTGAGATAAACCCAGGGCTCGGAAATCCTAGCCACGCCAGGTAGGGGACAGGGTAGGTCGTTTTGGGGATGCTCCAGGTGAGGGCGAACAACACAAGGCATAGGGACATGCCCCATCTCGCCGAAATCTTCTTAAGGACGGGATTGGTCAACGCTACGATGCCGGTACATGCGGCCATACAGTAGATGATGCCAAAATTAACCGAATCGTCGACTGAGACAAGTGTTGTTGCCAACCAGACGACGAGTGCTGCTAAGGCGTATTTGGTGGCACGTTTGATATTGTTGCGCGAAAGGGTGCACATCCAACCCGCGATAAATAAGAATACCCAGCTGATGCTGGCGCGCCAGATGTCTTGAAAGACAGTCTGGGTAAACCAGGGCATATCCCAACCGTACAGGTAGGCGAGATCGTAGCAAGCGTGAAAACCAGCCATTGAAATCATCGTAAACCCGCGGACGGTATCAAAGATGGTGATGCGTTTTTGCATTACGAGAACCGGCGCATCAAGCCGACGACTTTGCCCAAGATAACGGGATTTGTTGCATAGATAGGCTCCATGGTGTCATTCTCGGGCTGCAGGCGTACGCGTCCCTGCTCCTTGTAGAACGTCTTGACGGTCGCTGAACCATCAATCATGGCCACGACAATTTCGCCGTTCATGGCACTCTTTTGTTCACGGACGATGATGTAATCGCCATTGAAGATGCCGACATTGATCATTGAGCTCCCATGCACCTCAAGGATAAATGAACCCTGATCGGTGGCGATTTCGGTCGGGATAGTAAAAGTGTCTTCGATATTCTGCTCGGCCAGAATGGGAATCCCAGCCGCGACGCGACCAACGAGCGGTAGCGAGACCGTTCCGCGAGGTGCGGTGGGCTCGTCAGTTTTAGAAATTGAGACAGAGGAACCGTCCTCGTTAAAGAGTTCCAGGGCGCGCGGTTTGGTGGCATCGCGCTTGAGTAGCCCGCGCGCCTCCAGGGCAGATAGATGGGCGTGCACGGTGCTGGGGGAGGAAAGGCCCACGGCAGAAGCCATCTCGCGCACGCTGGGCGGATAACCCTTCTCCTGCTGATATTCCTTGATGAAGTCGTAAATTTGCTGCTGACGCTTGGTAATTTTGCGAGCCATCAGGGCATCCTCTCTACCCATGTCAAACAAATGTTCGAATTTTGCTTGACAGGAACAACTGTTCGAAGATAATAATAACCGAACATTCGTTCTCGCGCTAGACATTTTTGTCCGCGCGGCTTGATAAAACTGTTCTCAGCAAAACACGCGAGAGGAGAACATGATGAACGCAACGAATATGGTCCAGGGAAACCTTGCCCTTAAGCTCGAGACGCCTGCAGAACCCACTTTTACGGTTGTTCAGGGTGGCCGCTCCGGCTTTCAGCCTTTGACCGTAAAGCCTGCTCGCAATCAGCAGGCTGTAGTCGCGCCGGCTCGCGTTGCCCTGAAGGTTCCGACGATTGTCGCCGTTGCCGTTGCGCTTACGCTCTTCTTTGTTCTCGCTACGTCGGTCTTTAGCGCTCGTCACGCCGCGTATGCCGAGTCCGTTTCCAACGTTACCTACGAGACCATTCGCGTTCAGCCTGGTGATTCTCTTTGGTCTCTTGCCGAGGAATATCCAATCGAAGGCCTTTCCACGCAAGAGACTTCCGACATGATCCGTAACGTCAATCATCTGGAGCATGGTTCGCTCGCCGCCGGTGCGCATCTTAAGGTTCCTGCTCGTTCGTAATCATTATCGCGCTGCGCATGGTACCCTTGTTATCGTTTAAGAGGAGGTACCATGCGCTGTCCTAAATGCGGCAAGGCACATACCCGCGTCGTTGATTCCCGTATGCAGGAGTCAAATAACACTATTAAGCGCCGTCGCGAATGTTGCTCGTGTAACTACCGCTTTACAACGTTCGAGCGATGCGAAGACCCAATTGAGGTCATTAAGTCGGACGGAACTAAGCAGCGGTTCGATCGCAATAAGCTGCTCGTCGGCTTGATGCGCGCCACCATCAAGCGTGATATCGACACTAAGAAGCTCAATGAGATTATCGACGACATCGAGGTCGAGCTGCGCTCTCGCACGCTGACGGCCGTCACGTCGCATGAGTTGGGTGACATGGTGCTCAAACGCTTGGCCAAGATCGACAAGGTGGCGTACATCCGCTTTGCCTCGGTCTACCGCGATTTCAAAGACGTCGATGAGTTTCTGCAAGAGCTCGACAAGCTAAGGTGATTCCATGTCCAACATTACCCTCAACATAAAGCGTCTCGATCCCACCGTCGAGCTTCCCAAATACGCCCATCCCACCGATGCCGGCTTGGATCTGCGCTCCAACGAGGACTGCGTCCTGAAGCCCTTCGAACGCCGTCTGGTCTCTACCGGGCTGGCCATCGCCCTGCCCGATGGCTACGCCGGCTTCGTCCAGCCCCGCAGCGGCTTGGCCATCAAGCAGGGCCTGTCTATAGTCAACACGCCGGGCCTCATCGACGCCCACTACCGAGGAGAACTTAAGGTTATCCTCATCAACCTGGATCCCTCCAACAACATCCAAATCAACAAAGGTGACCGCATAGCCCAACTCGTCATCCAAGAAGTCCCCACGGTCAACCTCATAGAAGTAGAAGAACTAGACGAAACCGACCGAGGCAACGGAGGCTTCGGCTCCAGCGGCGTCGCCTAGTTGCTTCCGTCCGCTCACCCGTGGGAGGGCCCTATATATCATCCCATGCTCAAACATTCTCGCTTCGCTGCGAAACTGCGCGTGGGACGATATATAGGGCCCTCCCACGGGTGAGCTACGTTTGCATGCTTGTAACTACCGTGCCTCTTCGCTGGAAGCTGATAGCATTAATCGATTTGTAAGCCGGTGCGACAAGGGAGTTTCTCCTTTGTCGCACCGGCTTTCTAGTCGGATTGCAATTTGTTTTCAAGCAGGAAGCCTCTCGTCCGGGACTCACCCATAT
>DBFMRS010000153.1:0-6434 GCA_048387515.1 Collinsella sp. | reverse complement strand
GGCTCTCGTCGAGGCCGCTGCCGAGAAGTTCATGGACGCCAACCCCGATGTCTCCGTTTCCGGCTCGGGCAACGGTTCGGGCAAGGGTCTGACCGCTGTCGCCGCAGGCACCGTCACCATCGGTAACTCCGACGTCTTCGCCGAGACCAAGCTCGAGGCCGACCAGGTCAAGAACCTCGTCGACCACGAGGTTGCCGTCGTGGGCATGGGTCCCGTCGTCTCCAAGAACGTGACGGTCGACGACCTGTCCCTCGAGCAGCTCAAGGGCATCTTCTCTGGCCAGATCACCAACTGGAAGGAGGTCGGCGGCGACGACGCCACCATCGTCGTCCTCAACCGCAAGGCCGGCTCCGGCACCCGCGCCACCTTCGAGGCCGCCGTCTTTGGCGACGAGGCCGTCGACTTTAAGGGCGATGCCGAGCTCGACAAGTCCGGCGACGTCCAGACTCAGATGGGCAGCACCGATAACGCCATCTCCTACCTCGACTTCTCGCACTTCGATGACTCCAAGTTCAACGCCATCAAGGTCGAGGGCGTCGAGCCCAAGAGCAAGAATGTCACTGATGACTCCTTCAAGATCTGGGCTACCGAGCACATGTACTGCTCCAAGGACGCCGACGAGGCCACCAAGGCCTTCCTGGAGTTCATGCTTTCCGACGACGTCCAGGGCAAGCTCGTCGAGGAGCAGGGCTTCATCCCCGTCTCTGCCATGAAGGTCGTCAAGGACGCCAGCGGCAAGGTCTCTGCTAAATAAGTAATCGCCCCGGAAAGGTTTGCAATGGCAAAACAGCTGCCAAAGCGCGACCTTGAGAACGTGGGCCTGGGCGTCACGGGCGCGTGCGTAGCGCTCGTGACGCTTGTCGTTGCCGCGCTCATCTTTATGGTCGCCCAAAAGGGCCTCTCGGCTTTTGTCAAAGACGGCGTCTCGGTCGTCGAGTTTTTCACCGGCACCAAGTGGGACCTGGCCAACACGGCCAAAAACGGCCTGCCCTACACCGGCGCCCTGCCCCTGATCGTCACCTCGTTTGCGGTCATGGCGCTCTCCACGCTTATCGCGCTGCCCATCGCTATCGGCTCTGCCATCTTTGCGGTTGAGATCCAGCCTAAGTTTGGTTCCAAGGTCTTTCAGCCGCTTATTGAGCTTTTGACTGGTATTCCTTCGGTCGTCTTTGGTCTGATCGGTTTTCACGTGGTCGTCGGCCTTATGAAGAGCGTTTTCCACGTAAGCACGGGCTTGGGCATCTTGCCCGGCGCCATCGTGCTGGCCGTCATGATCCTGCCGACGATGACCACGCTTTCGGTCGATGGCCTGCGCGCCGTGCCCGACAGCTACCGCCAGGGCTCGCTCGCGCTGGGCTACACCCGCTGGCAGACCATCTGGCACGTGGTGCTCAAGTCCGCCATGCCGTCGCTCATGACTGCGGTCATTCTGGGTATGACCCGCGCCTTTGGCGAGACGCTCGCCGTGCGCATGGTCATCGGCGGTATCGAGGCCATGCCGACGTCGCTGCTGTCGCCGGCCTCGACCATCACCACCACGCTCACCACGTCCATGGCGGTCTATGCCGAGGGCTCGGCCCAGGACGATGTTCTGTGGGCGCTCGGTCTGCTGCTGATGGGCATGAGCCTCATCTTCATCCTGATCATCCATCTCATTGGCCGCAAGGGGGCGAAGGCTCGTGGCTAGCACGCGCATCCACATTGACGAGGCGAGACTCGGGCGCGTCCAAAAGCAGGACCGCTTCGCCACGGGCGTGTTGACGGCGATCGTCGCCATCGTCATGCTCACCGTCGTCTCCATGGTGGCCTATATCCTGTTCGAGGGCATCTCGACGCTGTTCCAGCCGGGCTTTCTCACGGAGCCGTCGCGCGCCAACGGAACGCAGGGCGGCGTGCTCTACCAGCTGTTCGACTCGTTCTACCTGCTGCTGATCACCCTGATCATCTCGGTGCCCATCAGCCTGGGTGGCGCGGTCTTTTTGGTTGAGTACGCACCCGACGGACCCGTCCGCGACATTGCCTCCACCGCCATTGAGACGCTGTCCTCGCTGCCTTCCATCGTTGTCGGCATGTTCGGTTTTCTGGTGTTCTCGGTGCAGCTGGGCTGGAAGTACTCCATCATCTCCGGCGCCGTCGCGCTCACCATGTTCAATATCCCCATCCTGGTGCGCGTGATCCAGCAGGCGCTCGAGGACGTGCCGCAGGCCCAGCGCGATGCGTGCCTGGCCATGGGCCTCACCCGCTGGGAGGCCACGCTGCACATCCTAATCCCCGAGGCCATGCCCGCCATCGTGACCGGCATCGTGCTTTCGGCCGGCCGTGTGTTTGGCGAGGCCGCAGCACTGCTCTTCACCTCGGGCATGAGCTCGCCGGTGCGTCTGAACTTCTTGAGCTCTAACCTGTCGAGTCCCACCTGCGCCTGGAATGTGTTCCGTCCCGGCGAGTCGCTCGCCGTGCACATCTACAAGATCTATGGCGAGGGCAGCCCCGAGGCCCAGCAGATCGTTTGGGGCACCGCGGCTCTGCTGATGATTTGCGTGCTGCTGTTTAACGTAGCCGCCCGTATCGTGGGCAAGCAACTGGCAAGGAAGATGACGGCCGAATGAGCGAGATGAATGCAATGCCCGCAACCGAAGCGGCATCGTCCGACACCCAGGACTTCCTGTCGAGCGTGGGGGAGAGCGAGAGGCGCATGCGTGTGAGCGGCAAGGCCGTGAGCGACGAGGTCGTGCTCTCCACCAAGGACGTCAACGTGTACTATGGCGACCACCATGCACTGCACAATACGTCGCTCGACTTCCACAAGGGCGAGATCACGGCGCTCATCGGGCCTTCGGGCTGCGGTAAGTCGACTTTTTTGCGCAGTCTCAACCTCATGAATCGCGAGATTCGCGGCTGCCGCGTGGAGGGCGAGATCAACTACCGTGGGCGCAACGTGAACACCAAGACCGAAAACACCTACGAGCTGCGTCGCTCCATTGGCATGGTGTTCCAGCAGCCCAATCCCTTCCGGAAGTCCATTCGCGACAACATCACGTTTGCGCCCAAGCGCCACGGCATCACCGACCGTGACGAGCTCGATCGCATGGTCGAGGAGAGCCTGCGCGGTGCGGCGCTGTGGGACGAGGTCAAGGACAAGCTCGACAAGAGCGCCTACGCGCTTTCGGGCGGCCAGCAGCAGCGTCTGTGCATTGCGCGCACGCTGGCGCTCAACCCCGACGTGATCCTGTTTGACGAGCCCTGCTCGGCGCTCGACCCCATCTCGACGTTGGCGATCGAGGACCTCATGTCGTCGATTGTGGCCGACCGCGCCATCGTCATCGTGACGCACAACATGGAGCAGGCGTCGCGTGTGTCCAACCGCACGGCGTTCTTCTACATGGGCGATATGGTCGAGTACGACGAGACCGACGAGATTTTCCAACGGCCCAAGGATAAGCGGCTGAATGATTACCTCACCGGCATGTTCTCCTAGTCCGGGACATGCTTGAGGCCCGCGGCGGCCACGGTTGTCACGGGACTGATTGGAGAGGCGGGTCATCTCTTTTGGGAGATGGCCCGCCTTTTTGCTCTGCGACCGAAACGACCGCCACAAAGGGGACAGGCGCCTTCGTGGTGGTTTGGGGTGGGGCTCGCTGCTATCATGGACAACGTTGAATTTCTACGAAGGAGCAGGGCATATGGCGATTCTTTTGGGATGCGATTCCGTCAGCCTAGAGTTTCCCACCAAGCATATTTTCGATAGCGTGACGCTCGGCGTGGGCGAGGGCGACCGCATTGGTATTGTCGGCAAAAACGGCGACGGCAAGTCGACGCTGCTGAGCGTGCTCGCCGGCACGCTGGAGCCCGATGACGGGCGCGTGACGCACCGTCGCGGCACCACGATCGGTCTGCTCGGCCAAAAGGACAACCTGGTCGATACCGACACCGTGCATCATGCCGTCGTGGGCGACACGCCCGAGTATGAGTGGGCGTCGAGTCCGCGTACGCGCCAGATTCTGGCTGGCCTTATTAGCGATGTGCCCTGGGAGGGCACGGTGGGTGAGCTCTCGGGCGGCCAGCGCCGTCGCGTGGACCTCGCGCGCCTGCTGATCGGCGACTATGACGTGCTCATGCTCGACGAGCCCACCAATCACCTGGACATGCGCACCATCAACTGGCTCGCGCGTCACTTAAAGGCCCGCTGGCAGCGCGGCCAGGGCGCGATGCTCGTGGTCACGCACGACCGCTGGTTCTTGGACGAGGTCTGCACCAGTATGTGGGAGGTCCACGACGGCCAGGTCGATCCCTTCGAGGGCGGCTACTCCGCATATATCCTGCAGCGCGTGGAGCGCGACCGCATGGCCGCGGTTACCGAGGAGCGTCGTCGCAACATGGCGCGCAAGGAGCTCGCGTGGCTGAGCCGCGGTGCCCAGGCGCGCTCCACCAAGCCCAAGTTTCGCGTGGATGCCGCCCGCGAGCTCATCGCCGACGTGCCTCCCGTGCGTGACGAGCTGGAGCTCAAGCGCCTAGCCGTGAGCCGCCTGGGCAAGCAGGTTATCGATGTGGTCGACGTGGACGCTGGCTATGCGGATACCGATGGCGCGCCCAAGCAGGTGCTCTCTCACGTGACCTGGCTCATTGGTGCGGGCGACCGCTATGGTCTTTTGGGTGAGAATGGCGCTGGCAAGTCGACGCTGCTCGATGTGATCCAGGGTAAAATTGCGCCCACGCGCGGCCGCGTGAAGATTGGCCAGACGGTACGCTTTGGCGTGCTGTCGCAGCAGCTCGAGGAGCTCGAGCCCTATATGGGCGACACGATCCGCGAGGTGCTCAGCAACTATAAGAAGTACTACGTCATCGACGGCAAGGAGACTTCGACCGAGAAGCTCTGCGAGCGTCTGGGCTTTACGACGCAGCAGCTCTGGAGCCGCATCGGCGATCTTTCGGGCGGTCAGCGCCGTCGCCTGTCGCTGCTGCTGACGATCCTGGACGAGCCCAACGTGCTCATCCTGGACGAGCCGGGCAACGATCTGGATACCGACATGCTCGCGATTGTCGAGGATCTGCTCGACGGTTGGCCCGGCACGCTGATCCTGGTGACGCACGACCGCTTCTTGATGGAGCGCGTGACCGACCAGCAGTGGGCGCTGCTCGACGGCCACCTGACGCATATGCCCGGCGGCGTGGACCAGTATCTGCGCCTGTGCAACGCCACCGCCGAGGGCGAGCCCGTGGGTGCGCCGAGCGCCAAGACCGGCACGTTCGACACCGGTATGGCGGCGGCTGCTGCCGACAAGCCCAAGTCGAGCGGTCAGCCCAACGGCCTGTCCAACGCCGAGCGCCAGAAGCTTCGCCGTGAGGTGAGCTCGCTCGAGCGCAAGATGGAGACGCAGCGCGCTCGCGTTGAGGAGGCCGAGGCCGCGATGGCCCAGGTCGATCCCACCAACTACACGGCGCTCGGCGAGCAGCAGGCAAAGATCGACGAGGCTCACGCCGCCATGGACGAGCTGGAGATGGCGTGGCTCGAGGCGAGCGAAAAGCTCGAGGGCGAGGAGTAGACGAGGATGATCAAAGCCGCGTTTTTCGATATCGACGGCACGCTGCTGAGTTTTAAGACCCACCAGATTCCGGCGTCGGCGCAGCGGGTGCTCGACAGCTTTCGCGAGCAGGGGATCGCGTGCGTAATCGCCACGGGTCGCCCGACCTACCAGATGCCGGATTGGCTGTTCGACCTGGGTTGGGATGCGTACATTACGCTCTCGGGTCAGCACTGCTTTGATGCCGAGGGGGTTTACCGCAGCTGTCCGATCGATCCAGACGACGTTGCGGTGATCGTGGACCAGGTGGCGCAGGGGTGCTATGACTCGCTGTGCATGCAGGGCGAGAACTCGTTTGTGAACCGCCTGTCCGAGCGCGTGGTGACGGCTGGCAGCAACGCGGGAATCGTCTATCACGAGGAGCCGTTTGAGCACGCCTTTGACGCACCGGTCTACCAGTTTTGCGCCTTTGTTGATCCGGCCGGCGAGCATGTCGTGACCGATGCCGTGTCGCATTCGCTCACCACGCGCTGGTGCGACCTGTTCTGCGACATTATTCCCGCTAACGGCGGCAAGGACCTGGGTGTGGCGGCGACGCTGGAGCGTCTGGATATCGACGCGAGCGAGGCGATCGCCTTTGGCGACGGCGAGAACGACCTATCGATGTTTTCCGCCGTGGGCACGAGCGTGGCCATGGGTAACGCACAGGACACGGTGAAAGCTGCGGCGACCTATGTGACGACTGCCGTGGACGACGACGGCATCTACAACGCCGCGAAGCACTTTGGATTGATGTAACTGCGGGCCGGCACCTGGCACCTGGGGACACTCCTTGCGGGGCGTCCCCATTTTGTTTTCGTCCCGCACGTTTTGTGAAACAGGTTGATTTCCGATCTCAGCCGAACACATTGAGCA
>DBFMRS010000152.1:0-17851 GCA_048387515.1 Collinsella sp. | reverse complement strand
GCACACGGGGCAGACCACGAAGTCCTTCTCGATGGGGGCGCCGCACTGCGGGCAAGTGCCGTACTGGGCAAGCTGGCGCTCGCGCAGGGCCATGTCCAACTCCTGCTCCTCGCGGTCTGCCGCGTAGGAATGCGGACGCAGGACCAGGTAGGCGATGAGGCCCACAAACGGGATGAGGGCGATGATGCCCCATGCCACGTAGGCGCTAGCACCGCGGCGGCGGGCGTCGATGAACACATAGACGACCGACAGCACGTACAAGGCGATGATAAAGCCAACAAAGGCATAGATGACGCCCATAAGCTGCGGCGACATGAGCTCAGAGATGTACTTGGACATTGAGGTGTACCTTTCGGAATATTTACAGTCCGGTCAAGTTTACCACGGGGTTTGTTTATATGGGACTACGGTTGCAAGCGGGGCCGGTGCGGACACAAACATCTCAATCTGTAACAGATACTCGGCAAATTCAGGTCTAGGTGTTACAGATCGAGACGAACGGGAGGACCGCCGAGCAAACGTCTCGATCTGTAACAACTGGGAACAAATATCCCATCTTGCTGTTACAGATTGAGACACAGGGCCCCTCCCCGACTTCAATCTCCATCTGTAACATCTTGGGCCCCAAAATCCCTCTTACTGTTACAGAACGAGACATTCAAAATCCGTCGGAAGGTTTGTCTCGATCTGTAACATCTGCAACCCAAATCCTCAGCTAACTGTTACAGATCGAGACAAAGAAAACCGCCCAAACCGATTATCTCAATCTGTAACAGTTACTCGGCAAAAACAGTCCCAGATGTTACAGATTCAGACAAACCATTCTCTACCCGACTTAAATCTCAATTTGTAACAACAACTCGGCAAAAACAGGTCCAACCGTTACAGATTTAGACATTCGAAACAGACTGATAGGTTCATCTAAATCTGTAACATCTAGACCCCAAAATGGTCCCTAGATGTTACAGACCGAGACAGAAGAATCTCTCCCCGACTTAAATCTCAATCTGTAACACATAGGACCGATTTTCCCCTCTTACTGTTACAAATCAAGACAAACGGAGGGACTGCCTGGCAAACGTCTCGATCTGCAACATCTGGAACCCATTTCTTCTGCTTACTGTTACAGAACGAGACAAACCTCTGACACCAGGAGCGGCAGACGAGGTCACCGATGGTCCTGCGTCTCCCCTCGCCTGCCGTTGGCGGGTGTTGCGGGGCTGTTCGCCGCATTGCCACTGCGCTGGGGGCGTGCAGACCGTAGGATAGTCCTATTGACAGCCTGTCAACTTGTCTGGGAGGCACTGTGATGGAAACGTTTGATATCGCAATTGTGGGCGCGGGCATCACGGGATGCGCCATCGCGCGTCAGCTCGCGCGGTTTGACCTGTCCATATGCGTGATCGAGGCGGCCAACGACATCGCCCTGGGCGCGTCGAAGGCCAACGGCGGCCTGGTGCACGCAGGCTACGATCCGGCACCGGGCACAGTAAAGGCGCAGGTCAACGCCCGTGGTTGTGAGCTATATGGCACGTGGGCCCAGGAGTTAGGCTTTTTGTTCCGCCGCACCGGGTCGATGGTGCTGGGCTTCAACGACGAAGACTGCGCGCACCTGGAGAAGCTGCGCCAGAATGGCCTGGCCAACGGCGTGCCCGAGCTGTCGATTATCGGTCCCGAGCGCATCCACGAGCTGGAGCCGCGCGCGAGCGCCCAGGCCTCGTGCGCGCTGTGGTGCCCCTCGACCGGTTACGTTGACCCATTTGAAGTGGCCATCGCCGCGCTGGAGAACGCCGTTGCCAACGGCGTGACGTTTATGCGCTCCGCACCGGTGGAGGCGATTGAGGTTGCTAGCTCGCACAGCGAGGACGCTGCTGCCGACAGCAAGGGCCGCACGCGCTTTACGCTGGTGACGCCCGCCGGCAATGTGCGCTGCCGTTACCTGATTAACGCCGCGGGCAACGGTGCCGCGGACATCTCGCATATGGCGGGCGCCGAGGAGTTTCAGATGGTCTGGCGCCAGGGCAACATTGTGGTGCTGGACAAGGAGCCGCGTGCGCTCATGCCGCTCTACCCCGTTCCCACGCCGGTTTCCAAAGGCGTCATCGTGACGGGTACCGTTCATGGCAACACCGTGATTACCGCGACCGCCGCCGTGCGCGAGCCAGGCGACACGCAGACATATGCGGGCGACGTCAACGCGCTCCTGACCGGCGCGCGCAAGCTGGTGCCCGATCTGGACACGCGTCGCGTGGTACGCGCGTTTGCCGGCGGGCGTCCGGTCATTCAGGGAACGAACGACTTCTTTATTGGAGAGTCGGCCGTGGTGCCGGGGCTGTTCCAGGCGGCAGGCATTCAGTCGCCGGGCGTGGCGAGCGCGCCAGCAATTGCCGAGCGCATGGAGCAGGTGTTACGCAGTGCCGGCGTAGCCCTGCGCGAACGAGGCGATTGGGACCCGATACGCCGTGCGCCGGACGACTTTGACCGTGCACCGCTTGCGCGCAAGGAAGAGCTCATTGAGTCCGATCCCGCGTGGGGGCAGATTGTCTGCCGCTGCGAGACGGTGCCCGAGGCCGAGATCGTGGCCGCGATCCGACGCCGCCCGGGTGCGGTTTCGGTCGAAGGCGTCAAGCGCCGCTGTCGTGCCGGCATGGGTCGGTGCCAGAGCGGCTTTTGCCAGAGCCGCGTGGTAGCGATCCTGACGCGCGAGCTGGGCTGCGACCCCAGCGAGGTGCTGTTGGAGGATGCCGGTTCTTGGCTGGTAGAGGGACCGCTGAAGGGAGTGCGCTAGGATGGCGACGCTTGATATGCGCGACGGACGCGCGGATGCCGGAGCTACCGAGGCGGTGCAGACGCAGGCGTTCGACGTGGTCGTTATCGGCGGCGGACCTGCCGGCATGGCGGCCGCGCTTGCCGCTCATAAGGCCGGCGCCCACGTGGCCATCATGGAGCGCGAGCAGCATCTGGGCGGTATCCTGCGCCAGTGCATCCACCCCGGTTTTGGCCTTTCGCACTTTAAGCAGGAGCTCACCGGTCCCGAGTACGCGCAGCGCTTTATCGACCAGGTGTGCGCGACCGATATTGCACTGTTCTTGGGCAGCATGGTGCTTGGGATTGATTCGGGCGAGGGCGCGTGTGTGGGCGACCCGGGCACGGACGAGGGGACGGAAGCCACCGCGGTCCATACCGTCACGCTCATGAGCCCCGCCGGCATGCTACAGCTCACCGGACGCGCGGTCGTCCTTGCCATGGGATGCCGCGAGCGCACGCGCAGCGAGATCAAGATCCCCGGCAGCCGCCCCGCCGGCGTACTTACGGCCGGCCTGGCGCAGCGATACATCAATATCGAAAACCTCAAGCCCGGCTCGCGTGCCGTCATTTTGGGCTCGGGCGACATCGGACTTATCATGGCGCGCCGCTGCACGCTCGAGGGGATTTCGGTCGAGGGCGTGTACGAGCTCATGCCGTACGCCAACGGCCTGCGCCGCAATGTGAAAAACTGCCTGGACGACTTTGACATTCCGCTGCACCTGTCCACCACCGTCACGCGCGTGATCGGGCACGACCGCGTGGAGGCCGTCGAAGTGAGTCGGGTCGACGAGCACCTGGCGCCCATTCCGGGGACCGAGTGCGTTGTTCCGTGCGACACGCTACTGCTTTCGGTTGGCCTGATTCCCGAGAACGAGCTTTCGGTGGGTGCGGGCGTTGAGCTTGACCCGCGCACGCGCGGCGCCGTGGTGGACCAGAGCCTGCAGACGGGTGTGCCAGGTATCTTTGCCTGCGGCAACGTGCTGCACGTGCACGACCTGGCCGACAACGTGACGACCGAGTCCGAGCGTGCCGGCGCGGCTGCGGCGGCGTACGCGCTGGGTGGCAGCGCAGATGTCAAGACGAGCACGGGCTGTCAGCTCACGGTCTCCCCCGCCGGCATTGCAGGCTACGCACTGCCCGGACGCATTACGGCTGTGGCACTCACCAAACTTAACTTCCGCGTGCGCCGACCGGTCGACGCCGCCCGCGTGCGCATTCTGGCAGGCGACGAAGAACTGTTTTCAGGCAAGGTCCGACCGTTTAAACCGAGCGTCATGGAGAGCTTCCCGCTGCCGAAAAAGTCGATTCAGCGCGCAGTCGACCTGGGTGTTAGCGAGATTGTCCTGTCCGTCGATCCCGTCGTGGAGGCATAAGGCCATGAGCACGAATGTGACCAAGACATTGCAGTTCAACTGCACCACCTGCCCATCCGAATGCCTCCTGACCGTGGAGGTGGAGCGCGACGCAAACGGCGCCGTAGTAGAGGTGCGCTCCGTGACCGGCAACAACTGCCCGCGCGGCGATATGTTCGCACACCAGGAGCTCACCTGCCCCATGCGCGTGCTCACCACCACCGTGGCCGTATCCGGCGGCGACGAAGCGCTGCTACCCGTTCGCACGGCCGAAACCATCCCGCTGGCGCTCCACGCCCAGGCGATGGACCTCATCCGCGGCCTAGAGGTCAAAGTCCCCATCCGCATGGGTGACGTAGTCCTCCCCAACCTCCTAGACACCGGTACCGACCTCATCGCCAGCATGGACATCGACCCTGCCTAGGCAGCTCATTTGGGACGTGCCTTCACCCCCCTACAGTTGCGGTGGAATAGTTCCTGTTTTATGCCATTGCCCCCCCAAACAGGAACTATTTCACCGCAACTTATGTGGAGGCGCTTGGGATACCATGGTGGCACCCTAGCGAAAGGATGTTTCATGGCACATGTCGATGACCAGCGTGTGGCGCGCGTGCTCGATGCGCTCGAGGCTCAGCACCCCGGCGCGCAGCTGCTCGTAAACGACCCGTGGTCGATTTACTACCTGACCGGCTTTTATGCCGATATGTTCGAGCGTTTTTGCGGTGTGCTGCTCGCACGCGGTATCGAGCCCGTGATCTTGGTCAACGCGCTGCATCAGCTGCCCGAGTACGACAATGCCCGCGTCGCCTATCACACCGATACCGACGTCGTGACCGACGCCATCGCGAGTGAGATCGATCCGACCAAGCCGCTCGGTATCGACACCGTCATGCGCTCCGGCTTTTTGATGTCCCTTATGGACCGTCACGCCGCGAACGAGTTTTTCCTGGGCGACTTTGCCGTCACCGCCGCACGCACCCACAAGGATGCCGCGGAGCAGGAGCTCATGCGCGTGTCCTCGGCCGCCAACGACGCCGTGATGGCCGAGGCCATCAAGCTCGTTCACGAGGGCGTGACAGAGCGCGAAATTGCCGACCAGATGCTCGGCCTGTACCGCAAGCACGACTGCGAGGGCTTTAGCTTTCCGCCTATCGTGAGCTTTGGCGCCAACGCCGGAGATCCGCATCACGAGCCCGACGACACCATACTTAAGCGCGGCGACGTGGTGCTGTTCGACATTGGCGGACGTCGCAGCAACTACTGCTCGGACATGACACGCACGTTCTTTTGGGGCGAGCCGGACGAGGAGACGGCACGCATCTACGACATCGTGCGCCGCGCCAACGAGGCCGCCGAAGCGATCATCGCACCGGGCGTGCGCATGTGCGACCTGGACCGCGCCGCGCGCGACGTTATTGAGGATGCGGGCTATGGGCAGTACTTTACGCACCGCCTGGGACACTCGATCGGCCTGCAGGACCACGAGCCGGGCGACGTCTCGCTCGCCAACGAGCAAATCATAGAGCCGGGCATGACGTTCTCCATCGAGCCGGGTATCTACCTCCCCGGCCGCACCGGCGTCCGCATCGAGGACCTGGCCCTGGTGACCGAATCCGGCGTCGAGATCCTCAACGCCTACCCCCACGATCCAGCCCGCCTAGACTAGCCCTTACCCAATAGCCCCTCAATAAGTTGCGGTGGAATAGTTCCCAGATTGGCCCACAGAGGCATAATCCAGGAACTATTTCACCGCAACTGCTAAAGGGCCAAGTCGGCCAATTTGACAGTATAGAGATGCGCCACGAAAACGGGCCATCTACTACGTTTAACCCGCATGGGTCAACCATGCGGGTCTTTTTTGAAAATCGACAAGCCATCTACCTGCGGTTTTGATTTTGTAATTCTCGGCGTGGTCGAGGGCAGTCGATTAAACGTAGTAGATCGGCCCATTTCGTGGCGAGCGGGCCAAATTAGCTGCCCGGCAAATAGAACTAGCGCAGCAGACCTGCCACTTCGCCGGCCAGGGTGATGGTGCCGGCTGCTACGAAGGGCTCGCCCGCGGCCTCGAAAGCTGCGAGGGCCTCGGATACGTTGGGATACACGCCCGCAAGCTTATCGGCACCCACCAGGGCAGCAAGCTCCTCTGCCGGCAGGGCGCGATCGGAATCGGTCTGGGTCACAACCACGCGCGGGAAAGCCGGGATCAACACGTCGACGATGCCTGCCACGTCCTTGTCGGCCAGCGCGGCGCACAGCAGCGTGGGGCGATTCTCTACGCACGGATCAATCTCGTCCAGCGCGCTCACAAAGTTCTCGCAGCTCTGGGGGTTATGACAGGCGTCAATCAGCTTAAGCGGATCGGTCCCCAGCACGTCAAAACGACCCGGTGTGGGGCAACCCATAAGCGATGCATCCAGCGCATCGTGGTCGAGCTCGCGACCCAGATACCCCTCGCAAAGCATAATCGCGCACGCGGCATTCTGCGGCTGATAGGCCGGCTTGACCATGCTCGACGTATAGATCGCACGTGGCGTGGTGCAGCTAAACTCAACCGTGTCGCCCACATGCGCCGGCACCTTAGTCGTGGCATGACTCACCACGAGCGGCACAATGCCGCACTCTCGACAACGGGCATCCATCACGCGCTGAACGCTCGCCTCATGCGTGCCCTCGCCCAGCACAACCAGGCGTCCGGGCTTAATGACCGCAGCCTTCTCCCCCGCAATGGCCTCGAGCGTATCGCCCAAAATACGTGTGTGATCGAGCCCAATGCCTGTAATGGCCACGGCGACAGGATCGGTCGCACTCGTAGCATCCCAGCGTCCGCCCATGCCGACCTCAAGCACGGCCACGTCCACGCAAGCCTCGGCAAACACCACCAGTGCAGCAGCCGTCAGCAGGTCAAACGGCGTGATGGAATAGGCACGCTCCCCCGCTGCCACACGACGGGCATTCACTCGATGCCCCGCCTCAACAGCGGCCGAAACGCCACGGGCAAAGGCCTCGTCGCTCACGACGCGTCCATCGACCTCCACGCGCTCGGGATAGCGAACAAGCTGCGGCGACGTATACAGCGCGGTCTTGAGCCCCTCGCCGCGAAGGATAGCAGCTGAAAAACGCGTGGTCGACGTCTTGCCATTGGTACCGGCAACCTGAATGCAATCAAAGTACTCGTCCGGACGCCCCAGCTCATCGAGCATATCGACAACCGTCTCGAGCAGAGGACCAGCATCCCCAGAAATCCGCCCCGTATCAGCAGCCAAAGCAACAGCCTCACCAAACGAAAGCAACTCAAACGAGAAAGGAACGACATACGACCCAGAACGCTTAGCCATAACCCAAAGTCCCCCATAACAGAAAAAGAGGCCCACCAAAAAGAATGAGCCCCTCGCGTTGACAATATCAGCCTTTATCCGCTTGTAGCGAGATCAAGGCCACAACCAAGTGGCCCCAACAGGCAGATGCAAACAACCACGTAACCGCACTAGGAGCGGCCCGATGCTTTGCTCGCCGCAAGTTCCGCACGCAAAGGACAGCACTAAATGTGCTGTCCGTCTTGCGCAGGACTGTTCGCAGCGGAGAGCAAAGCATCGGGACGCGCCCCCAAGTTAGACCTACGAGAAGTCAGCAACCTGAGCAGTCAGCGCCGCCAGGATCTCCTTGAGCTCAGCTGCACGGTCCCTCTTCTTCTGGACCACTGCGGGCGCGGCCTTGGCCACAAAGCCCTCGTTGGCGAGCGTCTTCTCGCAGCCGGCGAGCTCCTTCTGGGCCGCGGCGATCTCCTTCTCCAGGCGAGCCTTCTCGGCCGAAAGGTCAACCTTGCCCTCGAGCACCACAAAGACCTCGACGCCGCTGTCAACAACAGCGATGCTCGCGGCCGGCTTCTCGACATCGGTACCCATGACCAGTGAAGCGGTGTTGGCCAGCGGCTCAATCGTGGAGCGCAGGCTCTCGAGCTTCTCGATGTCCTCGGCACCGGCGCGCACGACCACGTCGAGCTCGGCCTTGGGGCTCAAGCGATAACGCGAACGCGTGGCGCGGGCGGCGGAAACGACGGCGCGGCACAGCTCAAACGCGCGCTCGGCGTCCTCGTCGACGTACTTGACGTAGTCGGCGGGCTCGGGCCACTTGGCGATCATGAGCGCCTCGGCACGGTCAACGTTGCCCTCGGAGTCCAGATCGAGCACGCTCGCCGGCATGTTGTCCCAGATCTCCTCGGTGACAAACGGCATAAGCGGGTGCATCAGGCGAATGGAGGTGTCGAGCACAAAGATCAGGTTGCGCTGAGCCTGCAGACGGCCCTCGCCCTTCAGGCGGGCCTTAGTGACCTCGACGTACCAGTCGCAGACCTCGTTCCAGAAGAACTGCTGCACGCCGCGAGCCATGTCGCCAAAGGTGTACTTCTCAATACCCTCGGTGACCATCTTCACGGCCTTGGCCAGACGGCTGAACATCCAGGCGTCTGCCGGCGTCTCCACGACGGGCTCGCCGGGCGTGTAGCCCTCCATGTTCATGAGCAGGAAGCGGCTGGCGTTCCAGATCTTGGTCACAAACGACTTGGCCTGCTCGGTACGCGGGCTGTCGATAAGCTTCTTGGTCTTCTTGTCGATGTTCGCGTCGAACTTGACGTCCTGGTTGTTGGTGCACAGCGTCAACAGGTTGAAGCGCATGGCGTCGGCGCCGTACATGCCAATGAGGTCCATGGGGTCAACGCCATTGCCCTTGGACTTGGACATGCGGCTGCCGTCCTTGGCCAGGATCGTCGGGTAGATGACGACGTCCTTAAACGGCACCTCGTCCAGGAAGTACAGCGAGCTCATGACCATGCGGGCGACCCACAGCGCGATAATGTCGCGCGCGGTGACCAGCGCTGTCGTGGGGTGATGGCCCTCGAGCAGCTCCGGCTTTTGCGGCCAGCCCTGCGTGGCGAAGGTCCACAGCTGCGAGCTGAACCAGGTGTCCAGCACGTTCTCGTCCTGATGCACGTGATGGCCGCCGCACTTGGGGCACACGTCGGTGTCCTCGGTCAAAGCGTCCTCCCAGCCGCAGTCCTCGCAGTAGAACACGGGGATACGGTGGCCCCACCAAAGCTGACGCGAGATGCACCAGTCCTTGAGGTTCTCCATCCAGGTGGTGTAGGTCTGCGTCCAGCGCGCGGGGTGGAAGGTGACCTTGCCGGAGTTGACGGCGTCGAGCGCCGGCCCCTTGAGCTTATCGACGGCCACGAACCACTGCTCGGACAGCCACGGCTCCAGCGCGGAGTCGCAACGGTAGCAGTGCATGACGGAGTGATCGAGTTCGTCGACGTGATCGAGCAGGCCGTGCTCCTCAAACCACTTGATGACGGCCTCGCGGCACTCGTCGCGGTTCATGCCGGTAAACTCGCCGTAGCCCTCGATGACCACCGCGTGCTCGTCGAAGATGTTGATCTGTGGCAGGTCGTGGGCCTGACCCATGGCGTAATCGTTGGGGTCGTGGGCCGGGGTGACCTTGACAAAGCCGGAACCAAAGTTGGCGTCGACATGCCAATCCTCGAAGATGGGGATCTCACGGTCGACGATGGGGAGTTTGACGGTCTTACCCACAAAGGCGGCCTTCTCGGGGTCCTTCGGGGAGACGGCGACGCCGGTGTCGCCGAGCATGGTCTCGGGGCGCGTGGTGGCGACGACGATATAGTCCTGGCCGTTGACCGGCTCGGTCAGCGGGTAGCGCAGGTGCCACAGGTGGCCCTTCTCGTCCTTGTACTCGGCCTCGTCGTCCGAGATAGCGGTAGTGCAGTTGGGGCACCAGTTGACGATGCGCTTGCCGCGGTAGATCAGGCCGTCGTGGTACCAGTCGCAGAACACCTTGCGCACGGCCTGGGCGTAATCCTCGTCCATGGTGAAGCGCTCGTTGTCGAAGTCGACGGAGCAGCCCATGCGCTTGATCTGCTCGACGATGATGCCGCCGTACTCGTGGGTCCAATCCCAGCAGGCGTCGACAAACTTATCGCGACCGATCTCCAGGCGGCTGATGCCCTCGCTCTTGAGCTTCTTGTCGACCTTGGTCTGCGTGGCGATACCGGCGTGGTCGGTGCCGAGCACCCATCGCGTGGACTTGCCGCGCATGCGGGCCATACGGATGATGGCGTCCTGGATGGAGTCGTCGGTGGCGTGGCCCATGTGGAGCTTGCCGGTCACGTTGGGAGGCGGAATGGTGACGGTGCAGTCGCCCACGCCCTCACGGCGCTTGTAGTAGCCGCCGTCGAGCCACTTCTGCAGGATCGCCGGCTCGTTAGTCGACGGATCGTAGTTCTTGGGCATCTCTTCCATATATCTCTCCCTGTCCCGCCGGGGAGGAATGTAGGCCCGATTTTCGCTCGGTCAGGTCCTGGGCTCGCACGAAGACCACATTAAGTGGTCTTCGGCTCGTGCGGAATCTACGAAAATCGGGCCTACATTCCTCCCCTTAGGTATCGATTACTTCAGTCTGATATGACTTCGCTGAGGCTTAAACAAACACACAGAATAACACAGGTAGTTGTGGTTATTGCGTATATATAAAATAGCCTCCGACCGCGGGTGGCCGGAGGCTATTTGCAAACACGTTTTAGGCTGGCTTAGCCGTAGATGCGTTGGGGCTGTTCTTCGCCCTTTACGGAGGCTTCGGTCACGATGACCTTGGTGACGCCCTCCTCGCTGGGGAGGTCGAACATCGTCTGCTGCAGCACGTCCTCGCAGATGGAGCGCAGGCCGCGGGCGCCGGTCTTGCGGGCAAGTGCCATGCGGGCGATCTCGTGCAGGGCGGCATCCTCAAACTCAAGCTCAACGTCCTCGAGCTGGAACATCTTGCGGTACTGACGCACCACGGCGTTCTTGGGCTCGGTCAGGATCGACACCAGGTCGTCCTCGTCGAGCGCCTGCGTCTGGGTGACGACGGGCGTACGTCCCACAAACTCGGGGATCATGCCAAAGGCGTTGAGGTCCTGCGGGAGCACCTGGCGCAGCAGATCGTTCTCGTCGACCGAGGTGGGGCCGGCGATCTCGGAGTTAAAGCCCACGCCCTTGTTGCCCACGCGATCGGCGATGATCTTGTCCAGACCCACAAAGGCACCACCGCAGATGAACAGGATGTTGGTCGTGTCGATCTGCAGCAGCTCCTGCTGGGGATGCTTGCGGCCGCCGGTGGGCGGAACGCTTGCCACCGTGCCCTCAAGAATCTTAAGCAGCGCCTGCTGAACGCCCTCGCCCGAAACGTCGCGGGTGATGGAGAGGTTCTCGGCCTTGCGGGCGATCTTGTCGATCTCGTCCACGTAGATAATACCAACCTGCGCGCGCTCAATATCGCCATCGGCGGCATTGATGAGCTTGAGCAGGATGTTCTCCACGTCCTCGCCCACGTAACCGGCCTCGGTGAGCGCGGTGGCGTCGGCGATAGCAAACGGCACCTCGAGGATGCGCGCAAGCGTCTGGGCGAGCAGGGTCTTACCGGTACCGGTGGGACCGAGCAGCAAAATGTTGGACTTGGCAAGCTCCACCTCGTCCATATCATCGTCGAGCTGAGAGTCCAAGCCGTCGTCAAAGGCCGAAAGCGCAGCGCCGCCCTCGATGACGCGGCGATAGTGGTTGTACACGGCAACCGACATGGCGCGCTTGGCGTCCTCCTGGCCCATGACATAGTCCGAAAGCTCGTCATAGATCTCGTGCGGCGTCGGCACATGCGTAATGACCTGGCGGGCGTCGTCCTCGAGCTCAAAGCCCTCGGCCTCGGGATCCACGGCAGGCTGGGACGCAGCCTGGCCGTGATCGTTGAGGAAGCCCGGCAGCTTACCGTTGCGGGCTGCGTCCATAAAGTCCGAAGCCAGCGACTCCTCCAAGATCTCGGAGCAGGCGGCAACGCACTCGTCGCAGATAAAGATGTTGGTCGGACCCTTTACAAGGCGGCGAACCTGGCCCTGCTCTTTTCCGCAGAAGGAGCAGCGGATGGGGTTGCCGTTCTCGTCGAAGTTGTCCTGCATGTTACCGGCCATCCTAGGCGTCCTTCGCGGCGAGGTCGCGCGAGGTGACGATACGGTCGATCAGGCCGTAGTCGAGGGCCTCGGCAGCGGTCAAGTAGTTATCGCGCTCGGTATCGGCCTGGACCTTCTCGATGGGCTGGCCCGAGGCGTCGGACAGGATCTGGTTGAGCTCGCGACGGGTCTTCTTGATCTCCTCGGCCACGATCTCGATCTCGGTCTGCTGACCCTGGGCACCGCCGCTGGGCTGGTGAATCATAACCTTGGAGTGCGGCAGGCAGAAGCGCTTGCCCTTGGCGCCAGCCGAAAGCAGCACGGCGGCCATAGACGCGGCCATACCAACACAAATAGTGGAGACCTGCGGCTTAATGAAATTCATAGTGTCAAGAATCGCCAGACCGGAGTAGACCTCGCCACCGGGCGAATTGATGTAGAGCGAGATATCCTTCTCGGCATCCTGGCTCTCAAGATGCAGCAGCTGGGCAACGACCAGGTTGGCGCTGACGGAGTTGATCTCCTCGCCCAAGAAGATGATGCGGTCGTTGAGCAGGCGCGAATAGATATCGTAGCTGCGCTCGCCGCGCGGCGTCTGCTCGATAACGTATGGCACGAGGGCGGAATCGAACTTAGCGATCATACGCATCTCCATTTCTCTCTTGCGGACCAAATTGGTTCTAGATAAACGTACGGTGCCCGCATGCTATGCATTGGCTGGCACCGTACGAAGCAACCGGATAACCGGTGTATAACTTTACCCCATCACGGGCGCACGCATGCGCTCGTGGGCAAGGTGGCGAGAATTACTCGGCGTCCTTGGCGGTCTCGTCGACCTCGGTCACCTTGGCGTTCTCGACCAGGTGGTCGACGGCCTTGGAGCGACGGATGGACTCACGGACGGCAGGCATGCGGCCATCGGCGATGAACTCGGCCTTGGAAGCCTCGACGTCCTTGACGCCGGCCTTCTCGAACTCGGCGTTGATGTCGTCCTCGGTGACCTCGATCTTGAGCTCGCGGGCGAGGGCGTCGAGGGCCAGGGACTCGCGGGCGACGTCGTTGGCCTGCTTGTGCAGGTCGCCGATGAACTGCTCCATGGTCAGGCCGGAAGCGGGCAGCCAGGTGTCCAGCGTCATGCCGCGGGCAGCGAGGTTGGACAGGAAGTTCTGGCCAAGCTCCTCAAAGACGGACTGCTCGTAGTCGGCGTCCATCTCCTCGAGCTGCAGGCGCTCGGCGAGAGCGGAGACGCAACGGTTCTCCTTCTCGGCCGGGAGGCGAGAAGCCTTGTCCTGCTCGATCTCGATCTTGATGGCGTCGCGCATGGCGTCGATGCTGTCGAAGCCAAAGTCGGACTTGACGAGCTCGTCGGTGAGCTCGGGGGTGTTGCGGACCTTAATGCCCTTGACGGTGACCTCGACGGTGTGGGTCTCGGCCTCCTCGCCCTCCTCGACCTCGTCGGTCCAGGTGACGGTCTTGACGTCGTCAACGTTAGCGCCGATCAGGGCCTCGTTGAACTCCTTGGGGTTGCTGTCGCTACCGGCGATGAGCATGCGGCCCTCGGCAGCGAAGTTGTCGGCGTTCTCGACGGCCTTGAGGTCGACGGTGACGTAGTCCTCGGCCTCGACGGCGCGACCCTCGACGTCCTCGAAGGTGGCACGGTAGTTGAGGAGCATCTCGACCTGGTTGTTGATCTCGGACTCGGTGACCTCCGCAGGGGGCATCTCGATCTCGACGGCGTCGAAGGAGGAGAGCTCAGCGGCGGGACGCAGGGAGAACTCGACGGTGTAGGTGTAGTCCTCGTGATCCTTGGCGAGGTCGAGGTCCTTGTAGTCACCATTCTTGGTGGGGACGATGTCCAGCTCGTTGAGGACGGCGGGCTCGTTGGCGGCGATCAGGTCGTTGGTGGCCTGGGCGAGGGTAGCCTCGGCGCCAAGAGCAGAGTCGATGACCGGACGGGGGGCCTTACCGGCGCGGAAACCCGGGAAGCGGTACTTCTTGGCGGTGTCCTTGTAGGCCTTCTTGATCGCGGCGTCGACGTCGGCGGCCGGGATGGTGACCGTAGCGGTGAGCTTGGCGTCCTTGACGTCAGAAGCGGTGATGTTCAACACGTTCCTCCTCATACTGCCCAGCTTATCTGAGGTGCTGGTACCTTTATGCAACAAGCGTCGCGAGGGCATAAGCCGACGCGGGTGCGTTGGTGCGGGCGAAAGGACTCGAACCTTCACGGGAATCCCACCAGAACCTAAATCTGGCGCGTCTACCAATTCCGCCACGCCCGCATGAGCGCACAGACTAGGAATGATAGCAGATACGAGCGGCAAGCGCACGCACACCTTTTACAGACTCACGACCTCACCACGAGTGCAAAAGGCGGGGCGAGTTGCCCCGCCCCGCAAATTACGACTTGTCCGCAGACCCGCTACTCCCCCAGCAGGGCCTTCTCGGGCGTGATCGGCAGCGAGCGCACCTGGTGGCCGGTGGCGTGTGCCACGGCCGAGGCCACGGCGGCGAGCGGCGTGTTGATGACGACCTCGCCGATCGACTTGGCACCAAACGGACCCGTCGGCTCGTAGCTCGGCTCAAAGGCCACGCGTATGCTGCCGATATCCAGGCGCGTGGGTAGCTTGTAGCTCATAAAGTTGCCGGTGCGCAGACGGCCGCGGTCGTCGTGCTCGACGATCTCGTAGAGCGCATGGCCGATGCCCTGGGCAATGCCGCCCTCAGCCTGGACGCGCGCGAGCGCCTCGTTGATCACGGTGCCGCAGTCCACGGCCGCCGCATAGTCCACCACAGTCACCTTGCCGGTAGCCTTGTCGACCTCGACCTCGGCAATGCCGGCCATAAACGGCGGAGGCGAAACGGGCAGGCAGGCAGAGGCGTGCGAGGTGAGCGCGTCGCCGCCCGCGATGTTCTTGACGCACAGGTTGGCAAAGTCGCGCAGCGTGAGGTAGCGATTCTGCTCGCGCGCGGCACGCTCGTCGGACAGACGCACGTACTGGCCATCAAAGACCACATCGGCGGCGTCAACGTCCCACATCTGGGCAGCCTTGGTGCAAATCTTCTCGCGCAGCTCGGTCGCGGCGTTCTTGGCGGCAAGGCCCGTCACGTACGTGCCCGAGCTCGCGTACGAGCCGGCATCGAACGGCGACACATCGGTGTCCACGCCGCGCACCACGATAAGCGAGCTCTCAACGCCCAGCTCCTCGGCGGCAATCTGCGCCAGGATCGTGTCGACGCCCATGCCGTTATCGGTGGCGCCGGTGCCGATGGTAATGAATCCATCCTCTTCCAGGCGCATGTCGATGCCGGCGATATCCACGTTGGAAATGCCCGATCCCTGCATGGTGAGCGCGCAGCCCAGAGCACGCACGCGATCGCCCAGGTCAACGGCCAGCGGCTTGTCGCGCCAGCCGATCATGTCCATCGCGCGCAGCAGGCAGCGGTCGAGCGCGCAGGCGTTGAGTTTCTCGTTGTAGTACTGCGGCATGATCTCGCCCTCGCGCACGATGTTCTTAAGGCGCAGGTCGGCGGGATCCATGTGCAGCATGTCGGCGAGCTCGTTGACGGCGCTCTCCACGGCAAACTGGCCCTGGGTGGCACCGTAGCCGCGATACGCGCCGCCGCGGTTGGTGTTGGTGTAGACGGCGTCCCAGCTAAAGCGGCTCGCCTTCACATGGTTGTAGATGGGCAGGCTCTTGTGGCCCGAAAGGCCAATCGTCGTGGTGGCGTGCTCGCCGTACGCGCCGGCGTTGGACAGCGTGTGCAGATCGATGGCCGTGATGGTGCCGTCGTTCATAGCGCCCAACTTAACGGTCATCTGCATCTGGTGGCGCGAGTTGCCCGCGGTGATAGTCTCCTCGCGGGTGTAGCAGCAGTAGCTCGGACGGCCGGTCTGCTGGGTCACGAACGCCACGAAGATCTCGCAGCAACCCGTCTGCTTGGAGCCAAAGCCGCCGCCGATGCGCGGCTTGATGACCTGCACCTGCGACTGCGGAATATCGAGCGACTGCGCGACCATGCGGCGCACGTGGAAGGGCACCTGCGTAGAGGTGGTCACCGAGATGCGCCCAAACGCGTCGGTCGTCGCGAAGGCTCGGAAGGTCTCCATGGGCGCGGTCTGCGTGGCCTGGCTGGTGTAGGTGCGCTCAAAGACGATGTCGCTCTGGGCGAACGCCTCGTCAAGGTTGCCAAAATCGCTCGTGCCACTGCACACTAGGTTGCGCGGAACGTCGCCACCCTGCGGGAACATAAAGGTCACGTCGCCCTCGGGGTGTACCACGATGTCGTTATCGAGCGCCTGGGTAAAGTCGAGCAGGGGCTCGAGTACCTCGTAGTCGACCTTGATGAGCTTGAGCGCCTTGTCGGCGGCCTCCTCGGTCTCGGCGGCGACGATCGCCACCTCCTCGTTTTGGTAGCGTACGAGGTTCTCAAGGATCAGGCGGTCGTAGGGACTCGGCTGTGGATAGCTCTGGCCAGCGATGGTAAAGCGGCGCTTGGGCACGTCCTCGTAGGTGTAGACGCCCACCACGCCAGGCACCTTCAGGGCGCGCGACGTGTCGATGGAGCGGATCTTGGCGCGCGCATACGGGCTGCGCTTGAGTTTGACGATGAGCGCGCCGGCGGGCACCAGGTCACCCGTGTAGACGGGACGGCCCTCGAGCAGCGCCTTCGAGTCCTTCTTGGGCTGCTTGTGGGTGATCTGCTTGTACGCGACACCATCGCAGCTGGTGTCGTTGACCGGCAGCTCGGGCATCTCAAAGCCCACCTGCACGCCGGACTCGTTGAGGAAGCGGACGATGGCGCGCAGCTGGCTCTCGTAGCCGCTGCAACGGCAGAGGTTGCCGGCGAGCTGGCGCGACAGCTCCTCGCGCGTGGCGACGAGGCTCGGGTCCTCCTTGGCAGCGCGGGCGAGCGCCAACACGTTCATGATAAGGCCGGGGGCGCAAAAACCGCACTGCTCGGCGCCTTCGGCAGCCATCGCACGGGCGAGCGCCTCAGACTCGGCCTTGAGGCCCTCGAGCGTAGTGATGGAGCGACCCTCGACGCGCGCGGCGGGAACCGAGCAGCTCAGCACCGGGTCGCCGTCGAGCCACACCGTGCACAGGCCGCAGTTGGTGGTTTCGCAGGCACAGCGCACCGACGCGCAACCCTGCTCGCGCAAAAGCGCAAAGAGCATGGTGTCGGGGGCAATCTGGACCTTGACCTTGCGGCCGTTGAGCGTAAAGGAAAGATCGATGAGTTTGGCAGCCATTAGCGCACCTCACTAGAATCGACGCCGGGCACGCGGCGGCAGGAATACTCGTCCGTGGCGAACTTAGGCACTTGCACGGTCTCGAGCTCGCGGGCAAGCGCGGCCGAAAGCTCGATGCCGGCGGCGCGACGCACAGCCTGGATGGCGAGCGGGGCCGAGATGCGGCGGCGGTAGTCGGCCGAGCCCCACAGGTTGGTGCCATAGCTCAGCGCGCGTACGGACGCGGCCAGGGCGCGTAGCTCGTCCTCGGAAGGCTGCTCGGCGGTAAGGCCGCATGCCTCACCCTGCAGCAGGGTCGCGCGCAGCGGGCGGGCGCCCACGGTGACATGCCAGCTGTTGTCCCACCAGGCGGCGGTGACGTTGAGCGAGGGGAAGTCGGTCGCGGCCTTGCGCACAGCCTCGTAGCTTGCACGATAGTCGTGCTTAACGACCACGATGTGCTCGATCACGTCG
>DBFMRS010000151.1:0-15884 GCA_048387515.1 Collinsella sp. | reverse complement strand
TCTGCCCGCCGTACTTGCCGATTTGGCCCTGGCGGTTGTATTCGGCGTTGTTGAGCGCCGTCTGCGCGTTTCTGCGCGCGGTCTCGTCGATCATCTCGTACGGGGTTCCGCTGACTGTCAGGATCTTCGCTTGTGCCATGTGTTTCCCTTCCTATGAAAGCGTCAACGTGACGCCAGATGCCGTGCACGACCCGGCGAACGTGATGGTGTCCCCCGATGCCGTTGCCTTGGACGACGGGCAGTAGACCGTGCCGTCCGAATATATAAACTCGCCGCTGAGATTCGAGAGGCGCTGGAACAGCTGGGCGTTCTGCCGCTTCTGCTTGGCCATGTCCGAGCTGCCCGCGCTGCCTTGCGCCACGTTGTTGGCTATCTGCAGGGCGGTGTTGGCCGCCGCGTTGGCGTTCGAGGCCGCGCCGTTTGCCGCCGCCGTGGCGTCTTGCGAGGCCGTTTTCAGCTGAGCGGCCTCGGTCGCGCGGGCGCTCTCGGCGGTGGCGCGCCCCTTCTCCGCATCCACGCGTCCGCTCTCGGCGGTCTTGCGCGCGGCTTCGTTGGTGGCGCGCTGCTTCTCGGCAGCGGCGCGCGAAGCCTCGGCCTTCTGCATCTGCGTGTTGAGCGCGGCTACGTCGGCGAGCTGCGACCTCAGGTCGGCAACGATCGCCTCCACCGCGTCCACGTACGGCCCGGACACGGTGCCCGCCGCGCTCGCGGAGGGGAGGACGTTCACGAGGATGTTCTCGGTGGTCGCGTCCAGCCCCGCCGCGTCGCGCACGCGCACGTAGCAGACCTTGAGCAACCCGGCGACGCCGAACGCCGCCGGGTCGACGGTCACGGTGGCCACGTTGTCGCTGATGCCCGTGAACTGCTGCTCCACGTAGGTGTGGTCGGGCTTCGCGGCCATGAGGTGCACCTTGCAGCCAGTCAGGGCCGCCTTCTTGTCTCCGTCGTAGATGGCGGCCTTCAGGACCTCCGCGCTGTCGCCCTGGTGCACCGTTATGACCGGCGGCGCTATGTTCGTCTTCTTGAGGTTGAGCGTGATCTCGTGCGTTGCCATGCGTCACTCCTTCTCTTCGGATTTGATGGTCCGCGATGTGTCGCCGGGTTGCACGCTGTGTATCCCGCATATCTCCTCGTCTGTCAGCGCCGAGAAGTCCACGGCGTTCGCTTCGCCTCCTTCCACGTCCATGACGGCCACGGGGCTTGAGACGAGCGCGAATCCGCCCTTGCCGTCGAACTCGTACACGTCTTCCGACTCCACGATGGCGCGGGCCGTCGCCGGGTCGCTGATGCATTCAAGCACCGGCAGCGCCTCGGGCGGCTCCGGCGCGCCGTCGAGCGCCTGCGGGGCCTCCGGCATCTGTACAAGGTGGTAGAACATTCCGTCTCCTCTCTGGTCTAGTTTCCCGTGATGCTGCTCATGCCGGTGATGATTCCGTTCACCACGTTGATGGTGCCCCACGTCCAGCTGTTGCCGTTGTTGGTTATGCACCCGATGAACTGCGTGGAGCCCGTGTACCCGTAGGTGCCGCCGCTACTTGGACTGGTTCCTATGGCGAACTTCGGGGCGAGTATCCTGGCGGTGCCCGACGCGCCGAGGTCGGCACGCCCGTTGTCCAGGTACAGGTAGTTGCTTGAGTTCTCCTGCAGCTTCACATACGGCGAGCCGCCCCCGCTGCTGTTGCCGCTCCTCATGTACAGCATTTCGTCGGGGAGTCTCATATGCCCCTTGTAGTAGGGGGTCGTGAGCTTCGTTTGCCGGTAATAGCGGTTCGCGCTAAGGAACCCGTAGCCGCATGCTGATATACCGACGCCGTCGGTCGCAGTCTTTATCGGGTTGTCCACCGCGTGGAGCGCCTCGATGGTGCAGTACTCGGCCGTGTTGTTGACGAACGACGCGCCGGGCCGGTTGTCCGTCGTCGTGCCCGTGGTGATGTAGTTCGTGGACGACGTGCCGACCATGTTGCAGCGGAACATGGCTGTGTCGCCCACCAGCACGGTGCCGGCGATGATTGACCCGTTCTTGCTGTATATCTGGAAGCCGTTGGTGGCGTTGATGTACACCTTGTTGCCGTTGCTGTCCGTCATGAAGATGGAGCCGTCGCGCAGGTAGAAGGCGCCGCTGTCGAGGTCCCAGTACGAGTTTCCGCCTTTGATTCTTCCCGTGGTCAGCTCGTCGGCGGTCACGCCGTCGCCGGTGATGGCGGTGCGCCACTTCCAGGCTCCGGTGGAGTACTTGGAGTTGGCCACGCCGATGACGCCGCCGCCTATCTTCACGCACTTGGTCGCGCTCTCCGGCTTCTTGTCGTACACGAGGATGCCCTGGCCAGGCTCCTCGTACACCCAGCCGCCCGTGGTGTTCACCTCGCTGTTGAGCATTTCCACGATCTTCTTGCGGATATCGGTCGGCAGCTGGTCGAGCTGGTTCTGCAGCCCCTCCACCTCGCCCTCGGCGCTCGTCAGCCGTTCGTCCAGCTTGTCCGTGACGCCTTCCAGGTACTCCTTGTTGGCCTCGTCTATCTGCTTGAGGACGCTCTCGCTCTGCTCTATCGACGTGTCGGTGTAGAGGCGCAGCACCTCGTCCAGGGTCAGGTTGCCGTCGTCGGAGTACTTCTTCAGCGCCTCCTCCAGGGTGGTGTCCCCGTTGTCGGCGTACTCCTTGAGGGCCTTGTCCAGCTCGCCCCTTATCTGGTCGGTGTAGTCCTTGGCGGCGCCGCCGACCTCCTTGGTGTACGCCTTCTGGCGCTCCTCGGCGGCCGCCAGGCTCTCGCCCCATTTGCCGGTCGACGCCTTGTTCGAGGCGTTCACGGCGTCGGCCACGGTCGCCCGGATGGTCGAGGCGGTGGACTTGGCGGCGGACTTCTGCGCGGCCATCAGCTCCGCGACCGTCTGGTAGTTGCCGAACGTGTAGGTCACCTCGCCGGGGCGCAGCTGGTCCTCGACCACCTTCGTGATGCGGGTCTGGACGCGCAGGGGAGGGTTGTACACCATGTCGAGCACGGTCACGAGGTCGCCCTCGTCCGCGCCCTCGAAGCCCTCGCCGGCCCTGGCGAGGGCCACGGCGTCCACGGTGTAGGACACGACCGGGACGCACGACTTCGCCAGCTGCGCCTCGGTGAGCTTCTTCAGCTCGGCCGCGTCCTCGCAGTCGGAGAACTCCACGTCGCCGAACACGTGCGCCTTGCCGCCCTTGCCGTCGGGCCGCCCCCAGCGGGCCAGCGCGTCGGCGCTGCCCACCCAGTTCTGCCCGCCGTTCACGCCGCCGAACGTCAGCTTTCGGTCGTAGCCGCCCGTCAGGTTGCCGTCGCCGTCGGTGATCTGCAGGGATTTGCCGTAGCCGTACAGGGCGGTGCACACGTTGCCCTCGTCCACGCTGCGGCGGACGCTCACGAGGTCCTTGGCGCAGGTGAAACGCTTGCCGTTGTCCTCGCCGACCTGCTTTGCCATGCAAACGCGGCGCGAGGTCACCTTGGTGCCGCTCACCTGTATCTCGAACGACAGCTCGCCGCCCCAGGCGTCCGCCACGTCGTGTATGGCCGCCCATGCGTTGGTGTGGTAGAAGTTCGTGCCCGCCTGCCCGAGGTCATCGACGGTGCCGACCTGCCAGCGCGAGGAGGACAGCGCCGAGGCCAGCGCGGTGTATGCGCTCACGTCGTAGGGGCGCTTGTCCTCCAGGTAGTCGCCCAGCAGCTCGACCTGCGCGGAGGTGGGGCAGTAATACGTGTAGAGGATGCCCGCGTTCGCGCGCTCCTCCTCCACGCCGTCCACGATGTTCTCGTGCCAGCGGCCCTTCAGGTCTCGCCACACCAGGCGGTCGCCCTTGTCCAGGCGCGCCAGCGTGGTGATGCTCATGGCGTTCTCGCCGTTGACCTCGCGCGTGTCCTTGCACTCGAACAGCGTCTTGATGGGGCCCTTGTACGTCTCCCATCTGTTTGTGACCCATAGCAGCATCAGCCCACGTACCTTTCCGTCCATCTCGCCACTGCGGTCCCGCTCGACACCCGCAGCGCGTTCGCCCCGGGCTCTAGCGAGAAGAAGTCGCTGTCGAACGTCACGCGCGCCGCCGATCCGCTCACCGTCGCCTGCGGCGCGGCCATGTCTATCACCACCGGGGTCGATGCCGATACGGCTTGGTCGACCTGCACGTACTGCCCCGTGTCCATGTTCGTCAGCCGCAGCGTGGAGGTGTTGCCGCCCGGCGTGATGGTCACGACCGGGTACGTGCGGAACGTTCCGCCGACCTGCAGCGAGGAGGTGCCCGAGAACGTGGCCTGCGCGTCCGCCCCGTAGGCTATGGGGTCGTATGCGGTGAAGGTCAGCGTCGCCTCTCCCGTGTGCCAGAGCGTGTCGAGTTCGCCGGGGGACGTGAGCACTGCCTTGTATCGCAGGCCCAGGTGGCGCTCGTCGTCCAGCCACAGGTCCGCCTCCTTCAGGCACAGAAGCCTCGATGCCATGAGGCGGCGGACCGCCGCCATGTCGTCGGTGGGGCGGGCGCGGAAGGCCGCCGTCACGTCTATGGACAGCGGCTTCAGGTCCGCGCGCATGAACCGCTCGCCGGGCGTGCCAGGCACGGTCCTGGTGGTTATGTCGTAGTCGGGTAGCAGCGAGCGGGTCATGAGCCGGGTGTCGAACCATGGCCCGAAGTCGAAGCCGTTATATATCATGCGAAGCACTCCTGCCGTTTGATCTCCTTCGCGATTTGGCGGGAGATTTTCTCGATATCTGCCTCCTCCCGCACGGTCGCGTACACGTTGATGGTCACGTTTGTGTCGCCGCGCGCGGCCCCGCCCTTGCCGTCGAGCAGCTTGGCGATGCCCTCGGCGAGCGGGCGCGCACCCCTCTCGTTGAACGGCACAACGCCCTCCGGCCCGGCCTCGCCAACGCCGATGACGCTAGGGCCGTTGAACACGCCGCCCTTCGCGTACCAGCTGAGCCCGAAGCTCGGGACGGAAGGCGGGTCGATGCTGAACGAGCCGTTGACGGACAGGTGCGGCAGCTTGAGGTCGGGCAGCGACCACGAGAAGTTGAAATACCCCTTTATCGTATCGATGACGTTGCGCACGGTGTCCCGGGCGCTCTGTATCGGCGACTCGATGGCGCTCCTGATGGAGTCCCACACGCTCGACACCGTGTCGCGAACGGCGCTGAAAACGCTGGAGATGGTGTCGCGGATGCCGTTCGCGATGCCGGATATGGTCGAGCTGATGCCGCCCCATACGCTCGACGCCGTGGAGCTGACCGCCCCCCATACGGAGTTCCACACGGCCTGGATTGCCGACAGTACCGCCGAGATGGTGGAGCTGATGGCGTTAATGGCCGCGCCTATCGCCCAGCTGATCGCGCCCCACATGCTGGATGCCGTCGCGCTCACAGCGCCCCAGACCGTGCTCCACACCGCCTGGATGATGCCGAGGACCGTCTGTATGTTCGTCTGCACGGCGGTGATGTAGGTCGACACCGCCCAGCTGATGGCCTCCCACACCGCACTCGCCACGGAGCCGATCGCGCCCCAGGCTGCGGACCACCACTCGGAGAGGACGGTCAGCACGGCGGTGATGTTCTGGCTCACGGCTTCCAGGTAGGCACCCACCGCCGTGCATATGGCGTCCCACGCCGCGCTCAGCTGGCTGCCGAAGTTCTCCCAGATGAAGGTCCACGGGGCGAGTAGCACCTCTATGGCGAGGTTCAATATCTCGCCTAGCAGCATGACCGCCACCTGCACCATGTTGCAGATGCCGTCCCAGATGCTCGCGGCGGTGTCGGCCATCCCCTGGAAGAACCCGGCTATGGCCTCTATGGCCCCCTGAACCGTGGCGCATATCCCGTCCCAGATTCCGCCCAGCGTCTCACCGAGCTGGGAGAAGAACCCGCCGACGGACTGCGCGACCTCGCCCGCGACCTGGACGGCGACCTGGAACGCCTGGCATACCGCGTCCCAGATTGCCGTTACCGCGTCGCGGAACCCCTCGCAGTTGTTCCACAGCAGCACCACGGCGGCGATGATGGCGGCGATGGCCGCGACCACGGGATGGGCGGCTATAAGCCCCAGCGCGCCGGTGCCCAGCTTGCCGACCACCTGGAAGGCGGCCCCGATTTTGGGCACGGTTTCTATGACGGTGCCGACCGTCGACAGGACCGGGCCTATGGCGGCCGCTATCGTGGCGATTGCCAGCACGGCGGTCTGCCCGCCCTCGCCGATGCCCGCGAACCACTCGGAGAACGACTTGACGACGCCCGCCACGTTGGTGGCGATGTTGAGAAGCGGCTGCCCCAGCGGCTCTATGGAGCCCTGCAGCTCGCGCATGGCCTCCTGCGATTTCACGGCGAAGCTATCGGATGCGGCCTCCTGGGCCTGCTCTGCGGCGCCGGCCACGTCGCCGAAGCTGTCCTGCACGCCCGCCAGGGACTCGATCATGCCCATGGCGTTGTCCTCGCCGAGCGAGGACCATAGGGTGGAGGCCAGCGCGGCCTTGTCGTACTCGTTGGGCATCTGCGTCAGGTCGCCCAGCACCGCCTGAAGCATGTCCTCGGCGGTGGCGCTGCCGTTCTTGAAGTTCTCGAAGACCTCCTGCGTGCCCTCGCTGAACGAGCCGATGGACTCCTCCATGCGGCCGTCCGCCAGCGCGGTCAGGAACTCGTTGAGGTAGTCGCCCACCTTGTCAAGGTTGTACGCGCCGTTGGACGTGCCGGCCTCCAGCAGGCTGAAGTACTCGCTGGCGCTCATGCCTGCCTCGCCCCAGCGCACGCTGTACTCGCTCAGGTTGTCGCCCAGCTCGTCCGTGTAGTTCAGGCCGCGCTGCATGCCCGCCGTGAGCAGGTCGCTGGCCTCGGTGGCCGACAGGCCGAAGCCCTCCATGAGGGCGTTGGTGCCGCGTATGGACTCGTTCACGTCGGCCCCGAACGTCTGCGACAGCATGAGCGCGTTGGTGGTGACGGTCTGCAGGTCCTCGTCGGACACGTCGCGCAGGGTGGACTTGCACTGGATCAGCGCGTCGTTCACCTCGTCCAGGGACTGGCCCCAGCCCCCCTCGTAGATGCGCTTGCCTATGCCGCTGAAGCGTTCCGCCTCCTCGCCGGAGACGCCGAACGCGGCGGCTATGCGGGCGTTGGCCTGCTCGTAGTCGCTTGCCACGCCGAACACGGCCTTGCCGGCGGCCACCACGGGCGCGGTGAGCGTCAGCGTGGCGGCGGTGCCGGCCTTCTTGAACGAGGAGGACAGCTTCGCCGCCTTCTCGTCGCCTTCGGTTATGTTCTTCCAGGAGATGCCCTGGAGGTCGCGCTCCAGGGCCTTGATGTTCTTGGATACGTCTACGGTGTCGAGCACCGCTTTGATGATGACGCTGCCGTCCATGCTCACCTCGTCGCTCTCTTGAGCGCGGCGAAAACATCGCGCATCGCCGCGTCGCTTCCTTCCTCAGAGCCGTGTGAGCTGCGGCCTTTGCCGAGTTCGAACGCCTTGTGGGCGGCGTTCCAGGCCTCGACCTCCTGCCTGTTGTATTTGGTTGGCTTCGGCTTGGTCGCCGGGTTGCGGTAGTGGATGGCGGCGCCGAGCGGCGTGTCCTGCGGGCACCCGCCGACGAGCGCCACGAACTCGGCGAAGCTGATCCGCCCTCGCACCTCGTCCCACTCGATGCCGTAGGCCTGCCGGAAGCTGATGCGGATGCGCGCGGCGTCCTCTTCGAGGTCCCATAGAGGCGTTTCGTGCGGGCGGTTGCCGGTCAAGTCCAGCCCGCACATGTCCCACACCGCCGCGTCGCGCATCCGCATGAACTCGGCGGCGTCGTAGTCGCATGCGCACCACGCGTCCGTCCAGTCGACGAAGAACAGCGCCAGGAACTCGTCCCGGCGCTGGTCGTCGGACTTGCCCTCGTCGGTCAGCACCTCGATAACGCGGATGATCGTGAGCGCGTCGTCGCGCACCAGCACGTCCTCGCCGTTCCATGGGTAGCGCGTGGCGCTGGTCCCGTCCGGCAGCCGCACCCGCTCGGCCGTGAGCGCGGCGGGCAGCATTACTTGCCGCTCTTCTTGCGCTTGCCCTTGGCGCGGCGTTGCGCGCGGTTGAGCGCCTGGACCTGCTCCGCGCGCTCGTTGTACATCAGGCCGCACGCCATCAGCTGCTCGCTGGTCGCGTAGCGCCCGAGCATGTTGAGGAACGTGGCGAAAACCTCGCCCAGGATGCGGATGTTCTCCTCCGGCACGATGGGGCCATCTTTGCCGCCCATCCATGCGAGCAGCTCCTCCCAGCCCTCGGTGCCGATGAACGCCGAGACGGTGCGCTTCATGAGGCGGGCCTGCGCGGCGTTGGCCTCGGCCATCTTCTCGGGGGTGTCCGCCTCGCGCGCCATCTGCTCGTTGGCCTGCGCGCGGTCGATGGCGTTGCCGACCTTGGCCAGGTACCCTTCGATATGCTTGTCATCGAACCATACGCGGAAGCGCGGCGTGTCGGGGTTCTCCTCGGGGTCCTCGAAGAACACGTCCTCGTACGCGCGGATGTTTTTCAAGAGTTCCATTTGCTGCCCCTTTCGTGAGCGGTGAGCGTTGGGCATAGAAAAGGGGCGCGGGCCGCTCACTAGCCCGCGCCCCCATGTCTGGGAGGTTATGTCTGGTGTCGCCTGGCGCTACTTCGCCGCCACGGTCACCTTCACCTGCGTGCAGATGCTCGGCTTGGACGCGCAGCGCACGGTGATGGTGGCCTCGCCTGCCGCCACGCCGGTCACGTTGCCGTCGCTGTCCACGGTCGCAATGTCGGTGTTGCCCGAGGCGAAGAAGCACTTGGGGTTCGCCTCGGTGGGCGTCACCGCAGGCGCCAGCTTCACGGATTTGCCGACGGCGGCCCCGGTCGGCGCGGTGCACGTCACGCCTGCGGGCTGCTTCAGCTTGTTGGCCTCGATGAAGCTCATGGCGCCCGCTCCGGAGATGGTGCAGGAGAACGCGCCGGGGTCGGATGCGGCGCCCTGCTGGGAGCCCACGGTCAGGTTCAGGTAGGTGCATTTGCCCTCCACCACGTCGCCGTTGGGGTCGGTGTGGCGGAAGTGGCCTTTGCGCCCGTCGCCGGTCTCCAGCGCCAGGCTGGACACGTAGTCCTGCGCGGGGTCGCCGTAGCAGCGGTCGCCCGTGACCTCGTACTGCGGCTGCACGCTCTTCACCTCGTCGGTGGGCGTGCCGTAGCCGTCGTAGTAGTCCTTGGTGTCGGTGGTCTCGTTCGTGGTCGGCTTGATCTCGGTGATGCCGCGCGAGAAGATGGCCCACGTGGGGGTCGCCGCCTCGGGCGTGATGTCGATCTCCAGCGCGCTCATGTAGTTTGGCGCGAAGCCGAGGTCTTGGTTCTTTGCCATCGTTATCCCTTCTCTATGGTTATGATCGCTTTGATTCGGAACTCCCACAGGTACGGCCCGCCTTCCGGGGGCGTTATCTCCTGCGGCTCTGTGTACAGCGCCGCGCTCGTGAACCCGTAGGAGCCCGTGGGAGAGGACAGGTCGGCCCCGTCCAGCGCGTCGGCCAGGTCGTAGGCGTCGGTCATGGCCTTGATCTCCGAGGTCGCCTTCACGATGACCTGAAGCACGTAGCCCACGCGGCGGGTGCCGTCCATGTGGCGCACCACGTCGGCCGTGGGCATGGGCCGCAGCACCACCGCGTCGTCGTGGCCGCGCGAGGCGGCCAGGCGGGTGAGGAGCACCGGGCCGTAGCCCAGGGCCTCTATGGCGGCCTTCGCCGCCTCCATCACGTCGGGCGCAATATCACGCCTCCTCGGTCAGGAGGTCGACTGCCAGGCGCTTCCAGTCCTCGCCGTGCGCGTCCTTCGCCGCCTTCGGCCAGTCTGCCCGCGCCCTCGGGTTCTTGTCGTGCTTGATGGAGCCGTCGGGCAGGTCGCGAACGTATGCGGCGTAGTCCGGGTCCCATATGACGAAACCCTGCCTGAAGTCGGAGGCCGTCTGCATGGTCTTGTGCAGGTGCTGGGTGTCCTCGGGCGTGTAGGCGTTCATGTCCTCGGCCACGCTCATGGCGAACTTCACCTGCTTGGCCTCCAGCTCCTTCGCGCTGAAACGCTTCATGAGCTTGGTCAGGTCGACCGTCACGGCAGCCGGCATCTACCTCACCTCCAGTTCCCAGTGGTGGGGGCGCGTGCCGAACGCGCGGCGGGGCGTGCACCTCGCCACGTTCATCCACTCGCCCCCGTCGATGCTCACGCGGCTGCCCACTGGCACGTCGAACATGCCAGGGCTGTCCGCGCCGTCTGCTATCACGAGGCCCTGCGCCCCGTCGCCCAGGGCGTACTCGCGAACGAGCCATGCCGAGGCCGGCTCGAAGCGCACGCGGCGCACCTCGACGGGGTTCTCGAACTCGCCGCCGTAGCCTCCCTCCTTGGGAACCTTGACGAACATGGTGGAGGGCCGCGTCGAGCGCGGCACCCGCATCATCTCGCGCCCCCTAGGCCCGGATACAGCAGAGGCGTGCCAAGCAGCTCGCTCTGCACGGCCGCCTGCATGTCGCGGCGGTAGCCGCCCTCTATCCCGGTGCCTGGGTTCCACGAGAACGAGCCGACGGTGAACCCGCCGCCCTCCATGATGCCGCCCGAGCATCCGTATGCGGCATCGACCTCGCAGGCCGCCATGACCGCGCGCGCCCACTCCTCGGAGCCGTCCGGCTCGTTGGGGAAGATCAGGTCGCGCACGGCCGCCGTGGCGTGGGGGAGCGCCGCCTCGAACTCCTCGGCGGACAGCTCCCTGCGCCCAGCTGCCAGGTAGTCCTCGTAGGTCGGGGCTCTAGTCCCCATCGCCCTCGGCCCCCTCGGGCTTCTCCGGCTCCTGTGCCTGCTCGGTGGCCTGCTCCGGCTGCCCCTCGGGCTTAGCGGCCTGGCCCTTGCCCTTGGCGGGGGCCTTCTTCTTGGCGGCGGCCTTCTTCTCGAACGTCAATCCCACTACGCGCATCTCGCGCCTCCTTCCTATGCTGCCTTCATACCGGCGGTGATGTAGTGCGCAAGGTTCTCGCGCACGCCGCACACGCCGTACTTGCGGTACTTGAACAGGTGGCCGAATCCCTGCTGGTTGTCCTCGGCGTCGATGACCTTGCCGTGCGCGAAGTTCCAGCGCAGGATAACGGCGTCCTTGTGCACGATCAGGAAGTTCATGTCCACGGCGGACGTGTCCTTCTTGTAGTGGCCGATCTCCTCGTCTTTCGTCGAGCCGTCCAAAAGGTCGATGGCGCTGTAGAAGCGGGACTGGGGCACCTTCACGATGCTGGAGAAGCTGTTCAGCGCCTCGCGGGACTTGGTGGTGTCGAGGTCCTTCACCATTCCCAGCAGGGTGGGGGTGATGAACAGCACGCGGCCCTCCTCCGGCACCTCCTTCTCGTCCATGTCGCACATGGATGCGTTCAGGCCCTTGAGCATGTCCGCGCCGTCCGTGTAGGTCTTCTGCACCTTGTTGATGCCCGTGCCCTTGCACAGGGTGGAGAACACGAACGCGTCTCCCTCGGGCACCACCTTGTTGCGGTTGAAGTGCGCGGCCGCGTTGCCGAACGCCAGGTTGAAGGACTGGGCGTCGACCTTCTGGTCGATTTCCAGGATGGTGCCTCGGTCGTAGTTCGCGCTGATGGGCTTCCAGGTCAGGGACGCGCCGCTGTTCTGGGGCAGGCGGCCGTTGTCCTTCACGTCGCCCAGGCCGCCCATGCTGTACACGGGATAGTAGAACTCGCCCAGCTGCTCCATCTGCGCGATGTTGCCCGTGGGCGCGGCGCTCTCAAGCACTGCGGTCAGGGATTCCTTGCGGTACGCCTCCATGAGCACGTTCTCGTAGCCATGGGGCAGTTCGATGCTGTTTGGCATGATTTACTCCTTAGATTCGTTGGTCAGTCCGAAAGCTGCGCGGAAGTCCGCCAGGCCGTCGGAGCCCGCGCCGCCCTTCTGCTCGCCGCCCGCGCTCGAACGCGGCTGGTCGGCGAACATGTAGGCGTTGTCCTTCTTCAGGGCGTCGAAGTCGATGCCCGTGAGGTTGCCCTGCTCGTCCAGCTTCGCCTCGGCGATGTTGGGGATGATCGCGCGCGCCGCCTTGGCGTTGCGCACGCCCATCTGCGCCAGCTTGGTGTCGATGGCGAAGTCGCGGCGCATGTCGGCCTCGCGCTTCTCGGCGTCGGCCTTGTACGCCTCGTTGTCGGCCTTCGCCTTGTCGAGTGCGGCCTGCAGCTCGTCGGCGTTGCCCGCCTTGGAGGTGAACTCCTCGATCTGCTTGTCGCGCTGCTCCAGCTCGGCCTTGAGGGCTTTCACCTGCTCCTGGTACTCGTCGGTCTCGCGCTTGTACTTCGCGTAGGACACGACCTCCTTCGCGGGTTCGGTCTGCTGGCCGTTGTCGCCGCCCTCGTTGCCCTGGGGCTTGTTGTCGTCCGCCATCGCTTGCTCCTTCCGTGTTTGGTTGTCGCGCTTCCCTGCGCGCTTGGATGGCCCGCCGTTGTCGCCGCGGTCGCGTGCGGGGCATGTTGTCGCCGCCCCATCGCGTGACCGCATCTTCCCCGAGGTGTCGCCAGGCAAAAGAAAAGGCCGCCCGTGATGGGCGGCCTGGCAGCCGTTCGCTGTTCGGTTGTGGTTACAGGGTGGCGATGCTCGCCACCTCGTCGACGGGTATGTCCACGATGATGCCCGCGCCGTTGTCGATGCCTATGGTGTTCGGCTCGTCCAGCGATTCGGCATCGCTCTGGTAGTCGTCGAACTTGCCCGTGACCACCTGTCCGTCGGTGCACGTCACCTTGACCTGCTGGCGAAAATACTTCACCGCTTCTGATAGCTTCATTGCTGTGCCTCCTTCGGTTTCGCCGGGACGATATGCACGTCGCCATCGGCATAGTGGATGGTGAAACGCGTGGTCGGGATATGCTCCCCATTATCGCCGATTACGTATCCGATCACGCGCCCTGCGTCGCAAACTTCGCGTTTGTTCCAGCTTCCGGCGCGCGTCGCACGCGCCAGCCCCGTTCCCGCGTGCTTTGTAACGAGGTCTCGCACCTCTTCGAGCGTCGCGGTGATGCAGCTCGGCTCCTTGTACTCGCTGCCCTTGCGCTTCAGGTTCGCCACGTACTGCTCGTGCTGGCGGCTGCCCGCTATGTGCTTCGCCTGCTTGTCGTCGTGCACCGCCATCGCTGCGGCGTCGGCCACGCGCAGGTCGCGCGCCTTCTCGGCCTTGGCCTGGTTTATGGCGGTCCTGAGAACCTTGTCGCGCTCCGCCTTGGCCATGAGGCCGAAGCCATCGCCGCCCGCCTTGATCAGCTCGCCTACGCGCTTGCGGCTCACGCCCGCCTCGGCTATTGCCGCCTTGACGTCAGGTTGCGCCATGTAGGCCGTGCGGCTGGCCGTCTGACGGGTGAGGGCGCGTTTCTTGTTGCCTGTCTCGTAGGGGTTCTCCCTTGAGTAGTCTCGGGACAGATAGGGGTGGGCCGCTATGTGCTCGCGCTGGCGCTTCTGCAGCTTGCCCAGGCGCACGCGCTCCTTGGTGTTGTCGAGCCCCGCCGCCTTCAGGGCGGCCGCCTCTCGCTTGGTCGCGCGTATGCCGCGCTCGATCTCGCGCTGCTTCTGCTCTGCCTGGTACCGCTCCTCGCGCTTCTCGTCGCCGCCGTCGGGGTCGCGCTCGTACCTCAGCGGCTGGCCTTCCACGTAGATGCCGAAGTCGTGCTTGCAGTTGGCCCCGCACAGGCCGTCCACGGCGCCGTACCCGGTCCGGCTGAAGGGCGGGTACTTCTTGGACTTGCCCGACAGGCTGAACACGCGGCCCTGCCACTTGGCGTGGCTCGGGCGCGCCCCGCCGTGCGAGGAGGTCTGCACGAGGTCGTGCCCTGTCTCCTCCATGAGGTCCAGCGTGTTGCGGCTGCCCGCCTGCACCACCTGGGTGCGGATGTGGCGGCGCATGGCCACGTCCGCCTGCGCCCACGCCCCGCTCTTGTACTCCACCACGGACACGCCGCGCCGCGCCAGCTTCAGCACGGCGTCGCGGGTCGCCTTCTCGTACCCGGCCACGCCCGAGTTCACCTGCGCCACGGCCTGGGCCACGACCTCCAGGTACGCGCGCTGCACGTTGGCGGGCATCTTCAGGTTGTCGCGGCTGATCACCTCCTGAACGCCCGCCGCCGTGGCCCGCGCAGAGTTGTGCAGCCTCCACTGCATCGCCTTGGACAGCGCGCCCATGGCCGTGCCCAGCGAGGCCAGGTCGGCCTCGGCGCTCTTGGCCACGGCCTCGGCCGCCGCCTTGGCCGCCTCGCGCGCGGCTCTGCGGCCCTCCTCGCTCATGGCCTTCTGCACGTCCTTGGCGGCCAGCGCGGCCTTCCTGGCGGCCTGGGAGTAGGCGCTCTCGCCCTCGAAGTCTATGGAGCCTATGAGGGCGGCGTAGATGCACACCAGGCGCAGGGTGTACTCGTCCATGGCCCCCTGCGCCGCGTCGGTGAAGTGCTCTATGTAGTCCGGCCCCAGCATCAGGCCAGCCCGTCGCCCAGCATGTCGAACGCGCCGCCCTGCTGCTCGGGCACGTTGGCCTTGGCCTCGTCGGCGGTCTCGCCGTAGAAGCGGCGGCGGTACTCCCACGCGGACATGATGCCCGCGCCCACCTCGCTCATGGCCATCTCGCGGGCGCTCTGCGTGTCGCTGATGATCGAGTCGTCGAAGTCCACCGTCACGTCGCCGTACGGCACCGCCTCGCCCTTGATGCTGCGGCAGGCGTCCGCCATCCCGTTGACCAGGCGCACGATTGACTTGCGCAGGGCGTTCTCGTGGCGGTGTATGGAGCGCATCAGCTGCGAGTTATCCGCCGACACCTCCTTGGCGGTCTTCAGGCCCGTGTGCGACTCCCAGCTGAAGTAGCCGTTGCCGAAGCCGCACGCGACCGACAGAAGGCGCAGGCCCGTGTTGATGGCGCTGGCGTTCTCGTCCGCCTTGAGGTCGCTCTGCACGGTCTGTATCTTCGCCGAGCCCTCGTCGCCGGGGTTCATGCTGAAGATGGTGTCGTCGGCCTCGCCGAAGGCGTAGTACGTCTTCGTGAGGCTGCCGTCCGGCCCCTTGCCGGTCTTCGCCTCTATGAGGGTCTTGTCCACGAACGTGCGCGGGCGGCCCACGCGGATGTGGTCGAGCAGGGAGGTGGCGGCCTCGTCCACCACCTTCATGGCCCCCACGGCGTTGCAGTACACGCTCGCGCCCATCGCGCAGTAGTCGTAGTAGCGGTTCGACACGGCGGGGCGCACCAGGCTGAACAGCGGGCGGGTGCAATGCGTGTCCATGTCGGCGCTGATGCCCTCGACCGCCACCTGCTTGTGCGTCTTGGTGTCGAACAGCTGCGTGAGGATGTGGTAGGTGCCGCCCTTGAGCACGTGCGCCTGGCACTGGTCGTAGTCGCGGCCGCCTACCTCCACGCGGCCTACGAACGCGCACTGTGTGCAGTCGTCGGCGCTCCACGTCAGCGGGAGTATCTGGGTGGCGTCGTATCGGACGATGCGCAGGTCGGCGTCCGGGGTGTAGGCGCTGTCCGTCACGTCGCGCGGCTCGATGACCCACGCGCCGGTCCCCATGGCGAACGCTCGGGCTATGAAGTCGGCGTTGTCCATGGCGAACGATGTGGGCGCGTCGCCGTCCTCCGTGGGCTGCTGCGCCGGCGCGTTGTCCTCCGGCGCCTCCTGGCCGTCCCCGCCGGTCGCCGTGGGGTTGGCGAAGTATCGCGCCATCCACGCGCGGCGCTCGTCGCTCGTGCTGGAGATGATCGTGCTCTCGTTCATTATCAGGCTGGCCCACTCGTCGGCCACCAGCGCGGCCGGGTGGAGGCTCGCGCGCTCGCGCTTGTACACGCGGAAGCCTCGCCGCTCGCTGTAGTGGTACCAGCCGTTGTTCGCCGCGAACCACCCGAACCAGACGTCCACCATGC
>DBFMRS010000150.1:0-3726 GCA_048387515.1 Collinsella sp. | reverse complement strand
GGCAAGCTCCTTATCGGCAAAGATGCGCTTGACGGCGCTCTGGGCGTCGTCAAAGTTGCCGCGGATGCCGCAGACGGCGACGTTGTCGCCCTCCTGCGTGGACATCTGCAGGTTCTGGACGCGGCTGACCTTGCCCTCGGGATAAAAGACGGTGATGCCCGTGCCCGGAGCGTCGGCAAAACCGGCGAGTGCGGCCTTGCCCGTGTCGCCCGACGTGGCGGTGACGATCATGATGCGCTCGGCGCCGCCGTCCTTGGCGGAAGTGCGGGCCATCAGACGGGGGAGCATCTGCAGGGCGACGTCCTTGAAGGCGCTTGTGGGGCCGCCAAAGAGCTCCATCACATAGGTCTGGGGGGCGTCAGCGCCCGGCGCAGCGTCGAGTTTGACGAGCGGCGTAACCTCTTCACTCGTGAACGTGCCGCGGTATGCCTCGTCGACACACGCCGAAATTTCTTCGGCCGTGTAATCATTCAGTAACATTCCCAACACATCTTGAGCGATTTCAAAGTACGATTTATCTGCAAGCGAGCTGATATCGACCTGCTGGGTGCCGAGCTCGTCCGAGACAAACAAACCCCCGTCGGGAGCGATGCCGGTGCGGATTGCCACCTTACTTGAGCACGATAAAGTGCGTCCTCGTGTACTATGATAAGTTCCCATATAACACTGCTCCTCGGATGCCTTGGACCCAATCGGTGAAACCATGGTATCAGAGCGCGCAAAACAGGTTTGCAGAGGCTTTTAGAAAGGTAACCTCAAGCCTATGATTAAGATTGCCAAGTTTGGCGGCTCGTCGGTCGCCGACGCCGAACACTTCAAGAAGATCAAGGCCATCGTCGATGCCGACCCTGCCCGCCGTTTTGTGGTGGTTTCCGCCTGCGGCCGCCGCTTTAAGGGCGACACCAAGGTGACCGACCTGCTCTACCTGGTTAACGCGCACGTTAAGTATCACGTGTCGTGTGAGGAGCTGCTCGAGGACATTGGCCAGCGCTATTTTGATATCGCTGACGAGCTGGAGCTCACCTATCCCATCCGCGAGGAGTTCGCGGCCTTTGCCGAGCGCGCCCGCTCGGGCGGCTACTCTACCGAGGAGCTCGTGAGCCGTGGCGAGTACTTCACCGCTCGCCTGATGGCGGAGTACCTGGGCCTGCCGTTCCTGGACGCCGCGACGGTTGTGGCGTTCCATCATGACGGTACGCTCAGCATGAATCGCACCTCCGAGCTGGTGCAGGAGTACGGTCAGCAGGGCGGCTTTGTTATGCCCGGTTTCTACGGCGCGACGCGTGAGGGCCAGATCAAGCTGCTCGACCGTGGTGGCGGCGATATTTCCGGCTCGATCCTGGCCAAGTGCCTGGGTGCCGACCTGTACGAGAACTGGACCGACGTCTCGGGCTTCTATTCTGCCGATCCTCGCATTGTGCCCGAGGCTCAGCCCATTGCGCGCGTTACCTACGAGGAGCTGCGCGAACTTTCGTACATGGGTGCAAGCGTCCTGCACGAGGAAGCCGTATTCCCCGTGCGTGAGGCGGGTATTCCGCTGGTCATCAAGAACACCAATGCGCCGCAGGACCCCGGCACCATCATTAGCGAGACGGCTGACGAGGGCGAGGCAGAGCCCATCATTACCGGCGTGACCGGCAAGCGCGGCTTTGTCGCCATTAACGTCGCCCGCGACCGCACCAAGCCTCGCGTCGGCTTTATGCGCCGCGCACTTTCGGTCTTCGAGCGCTATGACGTTTCCGTCGAGCACATGCCCACCGGTGTCGACCGCTTTGGCGCCGTGGTGCAGGAGAAGGATGTGCACGATTCGCTGTACTCGCTTGTGGGCGACATTCAACAGGAGGTCGAGCCGCTCGAGATCGAGGTTGTCGAGGGCCTGGCGCTCATCGCTACCGTCGGCCGTAACCTGCGCGGCCGCGCAGGTATCTCGGGCCATCTGTTTGGTATGCTTGGCCAGGCCGGCGTGAGTGTGCGCATGATTTCACAGAGCTGTGACGAGATCAACATCATCATTGGCGTGGAGGAGAAGGACTTCGATCTGGCGATTCGGACCATTTACCGTGCCTTCTCCGATGAGAACGGCATTGTGAAGGTCTCCGACCTGGAGGCTTCCGCGCCGGTCGATCCTGCTCTGGCTGCGCTCCACAAGTAGCTGCTATCTCGCTAGATTTTTGGGACTCGCCTCAAAAATCTACGGCGGGGCGTTTCGTTTCGGTTTCGTTTCGACGGGGCGGGTTTCGTGCCCGCCCCGTTCTTGTATACACTGGCAACAATAATCGGCCTGCTTGGCGTGCGGGCGATAGCCACAACCTTTAAAGGGGGAAGCATGAAACAGTACACGGTTGCTATTTTGGGCGCGACGGGAGCCGTGGGCACCCAGATGCTCGAGTGCCTCAACGAGCAGGAGTTTCCGGTCGGTAAGCTCAAACTGCTGGCAAGTGCACGCTCCGCGGGCAAGACCGTTGAGTTCCGCGGCGAGCAGATTGTGATCGAAGAGGCTTGCCCCGAGGCCTTTGAGGGCTGCGATATTGTGCTTGGCGCCGCCGGCGACGACATCGCCAAGGAGCTGCTGCCCGAGGCCGTCAAGCGCGGTGCCGTCGTGGTCGATAACAGCCATGCCTTCCGCATGGACCCCGAGGTGCCGCTGGTCGTGCCCGAGATCAATGCCGACGATATCAAGTGGCATCACGGCCTTATCGCCAACCCCAACTGCGCGACCATCATCGGCCTGGTTCCCACGTGGCCGCTGCATCAGCTCGCCGGTGTGAAGCGCATGATCGTCTCGACGTATCAGGCGGCTTCGGGTGCCGGCGCTCCCGGTATGGCCGAGCTCGAGGCTCAGCTGGCCGCCCTGGGCCGCGGCGAGGAGATTCCCGAGCCGCGCGCGTTTGCCGCCCAGCTGGCGAGCAACCTGATTCCGCAGATCGGCGGCGTCAAGGAGGAAGGCTTTACCTCCGAGGAGATGAAGCTGCAGAACGAGGGCCGTAAGATCATGCACCTGCCCGAGTTGCGCGTGAACTGCACCTGCGTGCGCGTGCCCGTGCTGCGTTCGCACTCCGAGAGCATTACGCTCGAGTTTGAGCGCGATATTACGGTCGAGGAGGCTCGTGCTGCGCTGGCTGCCGCTCCCGGCGTCAAGCTGGTTGACGATATGGCTGCCGAGGATGCACACGACCGTTTCCCCATGCCGATGGATACGTCCGACCAGGACCTGATTTGGGTCGGTCGCGTGCGCCGCGACATCTCGAACCCCGAGGCCGCGCGCGGTATCACCTTCTGGTGCTGCGGCGACCAAATCCGTAAGGGCGCGGCAACCAACGCCGTCCAGATCGCTAAGCTGCTCTGCGAGTAGTGTGACCTGTCCGGCGGTGGCCGGGCTTGGTTTTCAGAACGTCCTCGACCATGTGTGGCGCCTTGTCCTGCTCCTTCGGAGCCGCGGACAAGGCGCCACACTGGTCTGCGGAGTGTTCTGAAAACCAAGCCCGGCCCCCGCCTGCGATGACGCTGCTACGAGCGGCCTGCGATGGGGCCGTTGTCGGTTGGGACTGCTGGGCTGATGTGGGGGCACGTGGCTGTTGCGGGCCCTGGTCCCGGCGGCGGCCTCGGCGCTTCGCGCCTGCTGCCTGCGGGGACTTTGGGGTGGGGCCGAATCGAAGGTGAATGGTTTTCCGAGAAGTGAACGACCTATTTTGGACCCTTGAGGCATTGGCATATTTTGGCCGCCAT
>DBFMRS010000149.1:0-8179 GCA_048387515.1 Collinsella sp. | reverse complement strand
CCTTTGAGCGCGTGACGTTTACCTCCGGCGCGCTGGAGCTTGTGCGCTCGGCGCACAGCAAGGGCTGGAAGGTCGGCGTGGTAAGCGGCGGCTTTCACGAGGTCGCCGATAAGATCGTGGCCGCCGCGGGCATCGACTTTTGCCTCGCTAACCGCCTGGAGGTCGTGGACGGCAAACTCACCGGTAAGCTGGCGGCAGACATCGTGACCAAGGAGTCCAAGCTCATCCAGCTGCTGGATTGGGCAGTTGAGTGCGGTGTCGATATGGCCCATACCGTCGCGATCGGCGACGGCGCCAACGACATCCCCATGATTCAGGCCGCGGGCACGGGCATCGCGTTTTGTGCCAAGCCCAAGACGCGCGAAGCCGCCCCGTTTGCCATCGACGAGCGCAACCTGATGCTCGCCATGGACATCATCCTGCGTGACTAGTCGATCCGTCTAACAATTGAATCAGTCTGTCCTATAAGTTTCCGAACAATTTTGTCTTAGTGTTCGGAAACATACCCTTTGAGTGCTAGACTTTGCGCCGTCGAAGGGAACATATATGGATAAGCAAGATCTTGAGCAATTGCTGAGCGATGTTGCCGGCGGAGCAGTCACCCCTGCCGATGCCCTTACGCGCATCCAGACGGCTCCGACCGCCGATTTGGGCTTTGCGCAGCTCGATCTTTCGCGCGGAGTGCGCCAGGGAGCCGGCGAGGTTGTCTACGGTGCCGGTAAAACCGCCGAGCAGATTGCCGCCATTATCGAAGCACTGCGCGATGCCGGCCAGGAGCGCATCCTGGTCACGCGCCTGGATGCCGAAAAAGCCGCGCGCACCGCTGAGCTTCTCGGCAACGGCATTGACCTGGGATATGTCCCGAACGCACAGCTCGCCCTCGTGGGCGGCAAGCCCTCCCCTACCGGCAACGGACGCATCGTCGTCGCCTGCGCCGGCACGAGCGACTTGCCCGTCGCCGAGGAAGCCGCGTTGACGGCCGAATTCTATGGCAACGAGGTCGACCGCCTCTACGACGTGGGTGTCGCCGGCCTGCACCGCCTGCTCGCGCATGCCGAGGAACTTGCACAGGCGCAGGTGATCATTGCCGTCGCCGGCATGGAGGGCGCGTTGGCGAGCGTTATCGGCGGCCTGGTGAGCTGTCCGGTCATCGCCGTTCCCACCAGCGTGGGCTACGGCGCAAGCTTTGGTGGCGTAGCCGCGCTGCTCGCCATGCTCAACTCCTGTGCCAGCGGCGTTTCGGTCGTCAATATCGACAACGGCTTTGGTGCCGCCTACCAGGCAAGTCTTATCAATCATCTGAGCGCCGGCACATCCCGCGCCCGATAAGGAGCATTCCATGTCCAACCATCAGCACACGCTTATCATCGACGGAACCGCGGGCATCAGCGGCGATATGACCGTCGCGGCTCTGCTCGACCTGGGCGCCAGCGAGGAGCACCTGCGCGAACAGCTCGCCACGCTGCCGGTCGACGGCTTTGAGATTGCCGTTACACGCGTAAACAAGCATGGCATCGACGCCTGCGATTTCGACGTCCAGCTGGCAGAGGAGCTCGAGAACCACGACCACGATATGGCCTGGCTCTACGGCAACGAAGCAGCTGCCGAGCACACGCACGGGCTTGAGCACCACCATCATGACCATAGCGAGCACGAACACGAGCACTGCCACGAGCATGACCATGAGGCCCATGGCCATGGCCATGGCCACGAGGACCATCATCACGCCCATCACCATCACCACCGTTCTTTGGCGGACGTCACCGCCATCATCGACGGCTCACAGCTAAGCGATGGCGCCAAGCGTCGCGCCCTTGCCATTTTTTCCGTACTCGCTACTGCCGAGGCCAAGGCTCACGGCAAAACGCCCGACACCGTCCTGTTTCACGAGGTGGGCGCCGTCGACTCCATCGTCGACGTCTGCTCTGTCGCCATCTGCCTCGACGACCTGGGTATTGAGGACATCGTGGTCGAGTCGCTTTCCGAGGGCCACGGCACCATTCGCTGCGCCCACGGCCTCATGCCCATTCCCGTCCCCGCTGTCGTCAACCTGTGCCAGGCGGGCAATATCGCCCTCACGCCTGCACCGGTCGCCGGCGAGCTCGTGACGCCCACGGGCGCCGCCATCGTCACTGCTCTGCGCACGTCCGACCAACTGCCCTCACGCTACCGCATCGAAGCCGTCGGCTACGGCGCCGGCAAGCGCCCCTACGAGGGCTGCTCCGGGACGCTCCGCTGTCTGCTCGTTGACGCGGACGCATAGCCATGGATGCCCGCAAGGCCAAAAGCCGCGCCGCTATTGTCACGGCGTTTTCCGAGCTCCTTCGCGAGGAGGACTACGGCAAGATCACTGTCGGCGACATCATCGCTCGCGCCCACGTAGGCCGCGCGACATTCTACGGCCTCTTTAAGAGCAAAGACGACCTACTGTCCGAGCTCGTGAGCGACATCTGCACCCACGCCCTCGACGACGATGGCACACCGCTCGACGACCCACTCGTGCAGGTCGAGCATATCCTCAACAACCTCTGGGAGCGCCGCCGGGGCGTTCGAGCCCTCGTAGCCGGCGCCGGCTCCCGCGTCTTCGCCGACTGCCTCCGCAAGACCATCATGACGCGCGCAGCCGAAACCGTCCCTACCGACCCAAACGGCCCCGCCGGCACCATGGACCGCAGTTTCTTACTACACCACATAGCCTCAAGCTTCGTAGGAATGGTCCAATGGTGGGCCTGGCACAACTTCGAAGCCCCAAAAGAGGACGTAGCCAAAGACTACCTATCAGCCATAAAACCCCTCTTCAGCTAAGTAAGTAAGCATCTCATCCCAAAGCATCGCCCCAACCCAGGGTGCCACGCATCCCAAAGTGACACTCGCGCTTCAACGCCCCTACCAGCAACAAGCCCCTCCCATCCAAATTCAGATATATATGTTGGGTTGCTTGTTCGAACGCAACAAAGACCCCACAGCTGGCCGCATGGGGTAACTTCCCAGCGCACTCCGCAGGACGCAAAAAGGCTCGCCGCACAAAGTGCGCAGCGAGCCTTTTTGCATGTCCGAGGACGCGCTGGGAAGTTACCCCATGCGGTCAGCGGACAACTATGTAGCCTTTGACTAGAACATGCCCAAGAAACCGTGCACAAACAGCGCGGCCAGAGCGGCACCGACAAACGGAGCGATGCCTGGAACGAGCAGGCCATACTTCCAGTTGTTGTCGGCCTTGTTCTTGATCGGCAGTACCTGGTAAGCCATGCGAGGACCAAGGTCACGAGCCTGGTTCATGGCGAAGCCGGTGATACCGCCCATGCCCATGCCAACGGCCCAAACGATCAGGCCGACGCAGACGGCGAGCATCAAAACGTTCTCGCCAGCGCGGCTAGCGGCAGCAAGGATGGCGCTGATGAACACGAAGGTGCAGATGGCCTCACAGAAGAAGTTGCGGGCATAGTTCGTGCCCTCGGTGGTGGGGTTGGTCGAGAAGATGTTGCGCTGGGCAATGGGGTCAACGACGCCCTCGGAAGCCTTGAACTCATCGGCATACATCAACCAAGCGATTACGGCGCCCACAAAGCCGCCGAGCATATCGGCAATCATGAAGGGGATGCAGCTGCTCCACGGCACCAGGCCTACGATGCACTGGGCAAGCACCATGGCGGGGTTCATGCACACGGCGCCGCCAAAGACAAACAGGCAGACCGAGATGCCAAAAGACCAGGTGGTGATGGCAAACATGTGACCGGATCCCTGATACTTGGTGCCCTTGAGCACGGTATCGCAGTGTACGCCCACGCCAAAGATGATCATGAGGGCCGTTGCGCCGAATTCGCAGAGGAGTTTGGTAAGCATAAAACCTTATCTTTCTTGTCGGTTATAAACGATTCGTTTAGGCCGCTTACTAGTGCTGCGCGACGACAACGCCCAGGCCATCGGGAATGACGGCCACCTTGGCATCGGCACCCTTCATCTCAAAGGCGAGCTTGAGCGCCTCCTCGATAGTGTTGACCGGCGTCATGTGCATATCCTTGAGCATCTGGTGATCGCACAGGTCGGTGACCATGATCACAGGGTGATGTGCCAGGATGCGGGCAAAGATCTGACTCGTCCACTGGTCGGGCAGGGTCTCGTCCTTAGGACGGTCGATGCAGGCGCGCTCAAACTCTGCCGGATCATTGTCGGCGATGTTGTGATAGAAGCCCTCGCCACCGTGACCGTCGGCACAACCGGCGACATCAATAATCACGCCGCCCTCGGGAAGCGTGGCCTCGGCAGCGCACATGCCCTTCACGGCCTGGTAGATGTTCTGGTCGAGCGGGTAGCCGCCGTTGGTGGTGATGGCAATCTCGCACTCAACGGGCTCAACGCCGGCAAGGCTCTTCACGAACTCGCAGCCAGCCTCGTGTGCCTTGTGGATGTCGCCGGCAAAGGAGCCGATGACCTCGTGCTTGCCGTTGAGCACCACGTTGAGCACAAAGGCGAGGTGAGCCATCTCGGCCGCGGCGAACATGTCCTCGCTCACATGGTTGTGGCACAGGTTGCCGGCACGCGAGTGAGAATCATTCACAAACTGACCGTTGTGGTTGTACATGATGGTCTTGTAGCTGGCGACGCCAGGCAGGACGGACTTGCGGCTACCAGAGAAACCGGCAAAGAAATGCGGCTCGATGAAGCCCTCGGCAAGCAGCAGATCGCAATCGGCAGCAATCTTGTTGATGATGCACTCGCCACCAGAAGGCAAGGTGCCGATCTTTTTCATCATGCTGTCATCAGTCGCGACGTGCATAACGATTTCCTCGTTGGCAACGATCTCCTCGCCATATTTGTTGACGAGCTCCTCGTGCGTCGACGGACGGTGCATACCCGTAGCAACCAGAATGCGCACGCGAGCCTCGGGCGCAGCGGAATGGATGTGATGCAGCAGAATAGGCATCGTCACACGCGAGGGAACGGGGCGCGTATGATCGGAGCTAATAATGACGATATCCTTCTTGCCAGCACAAAGCTCCTCGAGCGAAGGCGAACCATAAGGGTTGGCAAGCGACTCATCTACCAGCTCTTCCTGCGATTTCGTGGTCTTAAACTCGTTTTGATGACCTTCCATCACACCCGCGAAATTCTTATCCTCGAGCTCCAGATGCAACGTCTTGTGGTCAAACGGTAGTTCACATTCAAACAATGACGAGCGCCCTCTTCCTTTCAACTGACACACTAGATTAACCGTTGGAAGGATACGCCGCTCACCGAAAAACACCACCGTCCACCGACTCATTAACACAACGTTCATATTTGACCCACAACAAAATGGCCGAGATCCCAAACGGGACCGCGGCCGCTACAGTCGTAAGGCGAGAAGCACCACATGCATCTCAATCCCGATCGATAAGGCGCGCGGCGCGAAGCGCCAAACGCGCCGCCGGGACAGACCCCATCCAAAACGCGCGAAGCGCGCCATTATTCCCCCAGCCAGTAATCCACTGAAGACCGGACATCGCAGGGCCCGCCATTAGTTTACTTTTAGGCACACTCCGCAGGACGCAAGAAGCCCTCGCCGCACGAAGTGCGCAGCGAGGGCTTCTTGCATGTCCGAGGACGTGCCTAAAAGTAAACTAATGGCGGGCCCGGACGACTACAGGACTATCGATTACCCCGTGTTCTGCAGTCCTGCCGAGACGCCGGTCACAGTCGAAAGAATCAGGCTCATGTACTCGGCCTTCTTCTCCTCGGCCATCTCGTCCTGATTCATGCGCACCTCGCGAAGGGCGCGGACCTGGGCGATGGACAGGGCGTCGACGCAGGGGTTACGCACGCGAACAGCACAGCCGAGCACGCGACGGCGCTGCAACGGCCACTCGTCACCGACGATGGCAAGGACCCACTTACGCGTGAGCTGCATCTCGGTAAAGACCTTCTCGGACAGATCCTGGCGATCGCCCAGGTGCAGATACATCTTGGCGATGCGCTGATCGGTCTTAGCGATCGACATCTCGATGTTGTCGATAAAGGTGCGGAAGAACGGCCACTCCTGGTAGGCAGCCTTGAGCTGGTCAAGATCGCCAAGCTGCTCGCAGGCGGTGCCCAGGCCGTACCAAGCGGCAAGGTTAATGCGCGCCTGGCTCCAGCTGAAGATCCACGGAATGGTACGCAGGTCATCGAGCGACTTGGCACCCAAGCCGCGTTTGGCGGGACGCGAGCCGATCGGCAGCAGACCGACCTCGGTCAGCGGCGTCACGGTCGAGAACCACGGAGTAAAGTCCTCGGTGTTCAGCAGGTCCAGATAGCGCTCGTGGCTTGCGGCGTTGAGCTTCTCGGCCATATCCCAGAACTTCTGCGTGGTCTCGGTGTTGGTCTTCTCGACACTCGGGGCCGACTGCAAAAGCGTTGCGGCGGCAACGGACTCAACATGGCGCTGAGCCAGCGTGCGGTTGCCGTAACGGGCAAAGATGACCTCGCCCTGCTCGGTGAGCTTAAAGAAGCAGTTGACCGAACCCTTGGGCTGCGCCAGCACGGCCTTGTTGGCCGGGCCGCCGCCACGGCCCACGGCACCGCCGCGACCGTGCATGAGCACCAGGTCGATATCATTCTTCTCGGCCCACTTGGCAATGCGCTCCTGCGCGGAGTGCAGCGCGAGCATGGCCGTGGTAGGACCGGCATCCTTGGAGGAGTCGGAATAGCCCAGCATGACCTCCATGCGGCGGTTGGTCTGGGCAAGGCGCTTCTGCACCACGGGCAGCGTGAGCATCTGATCGAGCACGTCCACACAGCCCTCGAGGTCCTCGAGCTGCTCGAACAGCGGGATCACGTCGAGCTCGGGAACGTCCTCCTCGTGCGCGAAGGACAGGTGGGCAAGCTCAAAGACATCGGCCACATGCTGGGCGCTCTTGGTGAACGAGATGATGTAGCGGTGCGCCATCTTCTTGCCGTAACGCTTTTGGATGGAGCCGATAGCGCGGAAGGTATCGATGACCTCGCGCGTCATGGGCTGCAGATCGCCATGGATACCGTTCTCGTGGATATCCTTGAGGGCGCGGGCGTGCACCACGGAGTGCTGACGGAACTCCATCTCGACCATATGGAAGCCGAAGGACTCGACCTGCCAGATGATGGTCTGGACCGGACCGTAGGCGGCACGGACGGCACCGCAGGCAGCAAGCGAACGCTGGACGACGCGCAGGTCATCCAGGAACTCGTCGGCGCTGTGGTACATGGTGTCGGTGATACGGCGCACGGTGGCGTTCAGACGGTCGGCCATGACGAGCATGACGGCGCGATGCGGCTCGTGCTCGGAGATCAGCTCGGCGCGGGCCGTGTACTGGGTACTCATCTCGACCTGATGGTTCCACAGGTTGATGAGCTCGGCAGACGGCTTGCTGTAGGTGGCCTCGAGCGTGAGGTTGCGGCCGATGCGGCGGCACTTGTCCTCGAGCTTGAGCACCATGTGGGTAAAGTACTTGGCGGCGACCTCACGGCTCACCTTGGCGGTGACGTTGGGGTTACCGTCGCGGTCGGAACCGATCCAGCTGCCGGGATGGAAGAACGCCGGGCACAGCGGCGGCACGGTACCGGCCTTGTCGCCCAGCACCCAGTCGTCAAAACGACGATAGATGACGGGGATAACGTCGAACAGCGTGTTATCAAAGATGTCGATGATGGTATCGGCTTCCTCGACCGGCGTGGGCTTCTTGAGCGCGATGGGGCTCGTACGCACCAGGGCGTCGATCTCCTGCAGCATATGGCGCTCGTTCTCCACCAGGTCGGAGCCGTCCAAACGCGGACGCTCCTCCAGCAGGTTGGAGATACGGCGAATCTTGCCCTCGACGGCCTTACGACGGGCCTCGGTGGGATGTGCGGTAAAGACAGGGTGGAACTCGAGCTTGCCGAGCAGCTCATTGGCACCCTCGACGCCCATCTCGTTTACCAACTGGTGATAGGCGACGGTGAGTTCGTTGGCGGGATCGACCTCGGTATCGGTCGATGCGCCGGCCTCGCGCTCGCGCAGCTGCGCCACACGGTAGTTCTCCTCCGACAGGTTTGCCAAGTGGAAGAAGCTCGTAAAGGCGCGGACAATGACCTGCTGCTTATCGAGCGGCAGGCTGTCGATCAGATCGACGACTTCGCGAAACGCCACGGCGGTGGGCTCGTCGGCAGCGCGGCTACCGGGGTTGCCAGCATTGGCCACAATCTCGGC
>DBFMRS010000148.1:0-3428 GCA_048387515.1 Collinsella sp. | reverse complement strand
GCCCGCCATTGTCTTCGGTTTGCTGGTCGATTTCCATCAACACCAGCACCTCAACACGCTTCATATCGTTGACACTCGCACGACCCTTGCCCGCCATAGCAGCCTCCTCAAACCGAGCACGAGCATCTAACGCGCCGTGCGCGACCGACACACCTCACGATGGCAGGTAATATCCATCATGCGGCATTCCGCTAAGGATGAAACAGTTACGGTTATTGTATACCGCTCAAATTGTTTCTAGGCAGGTAAACGGCTATTTTTCGCCGAAATAGGCGCTTTATTGATCAAAAAGCCGTACCGGGCGCCAACCCGATACGGCCAAAATGCAATGCAATTACCGCGGTGCTTCAAACTTAGCGGTGGAAGAAACCGCGGCGCTCAAACTTGGGCTCGCAGCACACGTTGATACCCAGTTTGCGCAGTACCGTCTCGTCCGTCGGCGAGATAATCACGCTAAAGAAGGCATCGCAACCGCGCAGCTGCTCCAGGCCCGAAAGGACGCGAGCGGCCGTCTCACTCGTGGCCGAGGTGATCGACAGCGCCATAAGCGTCTCGTCGGTGTGGAGGCGAGGGTTTTTGCTGCCCAGGAAATGCGTCTTGAGCTTGCTGATGGGCTCAATCGCCTCATCGCTAATGACCTCGAGCTCAAGGTCGACGCCCGAGACATGCTTGAGGGCGTTCATAATGAGCGAACTTGCGGCGCCCAGGCGCGTGGAGGTCTTACCGGTCACCACGGAGCCATCGGGCATGACCATGGCACCCACGGGACCACCCGTCAGCTGCTCCCTGGTGAGGGCCGCCGAGCGCGCCGGTGAGTAGTTCTTATCGATGCCGGCTTTCTTCATAATAATCTTGAGACGGTCGACTTGCTCATCGCCCATGCCGGTACGGCGCACATTTTCGACCGCGGTAAAGTAGCGGCGGACGATCTCCATCTTGGAAGCGTCGCGGCAGGCATCGTCATCGGTGATGGCAAAGCCGACCATATTGACGCCCATGTCCGTAGGACTCTGATAGGGGCTCTTGCCCAGGATCTTTTCCATCAGAGCACGGACCACCGGGAAGGCCTCGACGTCGCGGTTGTAGTTGACCGTGGTCTTGTTGTAGGCCTCCAAGTGGAAGGAGTCGATGATATTGGCATCGTCGAGATCGGCCGTTGCTGCCTCATAGGCGATGTTGACCGGATGCGTGAGGGGCAGATTCCAGACCGGGAAAGTCTCGAACTTGGCGTAGCCGGCGGCGGTGCCGTGCTTGTGCTCGTGATAGAGCTGCGAGAGGCAAGTGGCGAGCTTGCCTGAGCCGGGGCCGGGAGCGGTGACCACGACGAGCGGACGAGTGGTCTCGACAAACTCATTCTTGCCATAGCCGTCGTCGGACACGATCAGGTCGACGTCGTGCGGATACCCCTCGATGGGATAGTGCAGCTTGGCGGGGATACCGAGCGCGTTCAGGCGGTTGCGGAATACATCGGCAGCGGGCTGGCCGGCGTACTGGGTGATGACCACAGCCGCGACGGCAAAGCCGTTGCCGCGGAACAGGTCAACCAGGCGCAGCACATCCTCGTCATAGGTAATGCCAAGGTCACCACGAGCCTTGTTTTTCTCGATGTGGTTCGCGTTGATCGCGATGATAACCTCGACATCGTCGGCGATGCTCTTGAGCATGCGGAACTTGCTGTCCGGTTCAAAACCCGGCAGCACGCGGCTCGCATGATAGTCATCGAACAGCTTACCGCCAAACTCCAAATAGAGCTTGCCGCCAAACTGCGAGATGCGCTCCTTAATGTGAGCAGCCTGCAGCTCGATATACTTCGCGTTGTCGAAACCCTGGCGCATATATGGCTCCCGTCCCGTTTCCATTTAATGTTCTAGGCGATTATAACGGAGCAGACCCTCCCCAACGCCCAAGCAATCAACTGGCACCAACCAAACACGCCATCGATAAGTTGCGGTGAAATAGTTCCCGTTTAACCCCTCAAGACGGCCAAACAGGAACTATTCCACCGCAACTTCCCCTTTTTGGTTCAAACAAACCTGGCCTTTGTATCAATAATGGAAACGTCGCAGGTTGAGCATAAGCCAGCGAAAGCCCACCAGAGTAGGCAAAGCGCCCTCTGCACCAACAATGGAAAGCGCCGCAGGCAGAGGACGGACAGCGAGCGCCGTCCAGAACGTACAAGTTGGCATGAAAAAGGCGAGGCATAGACCTTTTGGTCATGCCTTGCCTTTTGAATGACAAATTGTCGTTCTGGACGGCGCGTAGCGTCGACCGGTTCCGCGGTTTGGTAAAACCGCGGAACAAAAAGTCGCCCCCTCCCGCGCACGGAACGGAAGGGGGCTAAAGGTAGGAGTCTACCGGTGGGTTTACCCCACCGGACAGACGATGACCAGGTGATCCTCTACAGGATCGTCAAGGTTTCCGTGGGGTACCCGTTGGGTACTTAGATCAACACGCAGGCGACGGTCAGGATGATGGCGCAGACGACAGAGAGCGCGACGATGAGCTTAAGGGCAAACTTGAGCCAGGTCGTCCACTCGATCTTGGCCAGGGCGAGACCGCCCATGATGGCGCCGGAGGTCGGGGTGAACAGGTTCACGACACCGATGGCGGCGGAGAAGATCATGACCATGACCTCAGGCGAGAAGCCGAGCTTAACAGCCAACGGTCCCATGATGGGCATGGAGACGGTGGCCATACCGGAGGTCGAGGGGATCAGGAAGGACAGGCCGAAGTAGACCAGGAAGCTCATGGGAGCGAAGATCACGCCGGACAGGCCAGCCAGAGCATTGGCGGCAGCGTCGAGGACGAAGACGTCGAGGCCGGTGTTAGCCATGAGGACGGAGATACCACGGGCGAGGGCGATGACGAGAACAACAGACATCATGTCGGCAGCGCCGGTGATAAAGGTGTTAACGATCTGCTTCTCGGACAGGCCACCGATGATACCGATCAGGACGGCCATAAGGAAGAACCAGGTGGAAGCCTCGTCGAAGTACCACTGGCCAATGGGCAGGCCGGTGATCAGGGCAGACCAGCCCTGGACGACGGCGTTACCGTCGGCGTCGTAGACAGCGCCAGCGTCGAAGAAGTTAGCGACGCCCTCGTTGAGGTCGGCCAGCGGAATGAAGCCGACGATCATGACGACGAAGGTGAAGGCGAAGGCAATCAGAACACCCTTCTGACGACCGGTGAGCTTGACCTCCTTGTGGACCTCGGAAGCAGCCTTGCCGTGAGCCTCTTCGGCGTCCTTGAGCTCCTGCATCGACAGGATGGTGGAACCCTTGTCAGCCTTGACCTTCTTGGCGTAGCTCATCACGAAGAAGATGGACATAGCGGTAGTGACAATCCACAGGACGGCACCGAGGCCGATGATGATGGACTGGTTGACCTCAATGCCAACGCCGGTCAGAGCGTCGACGGCAGCGCCG
>DBFMRS010000147.1:0-4786 GCA_048387515.1 Collinsella sp. | reverse complement strand
GAACATACGTTAGGAGCAATCATGCCAAACGAGAACAGCTACGAAGTCGCGCTGCAAAAGAGCAACGCCATTCGCGAGGGCCTGGCCAATACGCCCGAGAAGTTCACCATGCTCACCGGTGATCGCCCCACCGGCCGTCTGCACCTGGGCCACTACTTCGGTACCCTCAAGGGCCGTGTTGAACTGCAGAACATGGGCGCCAAGACCAACGTGCTCATCGCCGACTACCAGGTCATCACCGACCGCGACACCACCGAGCATATCCAGGACAACGTGTACAACATGGTCATGGACTACCTTGCCTGCGGTATCGACCCCGACAAGACCATGGTCTACGCGCACTCCGCCGTGCCCGCCGCAAACCAGCTCATGCTGCCGTTCCTGTCGCTGGTGTCCGAGGCCGAGCTAGCGCGCAACCCCACGGTCAAGGCCGAGATGGAGGCCTCGGGCCACGAGCTCACCGGCCTTCTGCTCACCTACCCGGTGCACCAGGCCTGCGACATCCTGTTCTGCAAGGGCAATGTGGTGCCCGTCGGTCGCGACCAGCTGCCGCACATCGAGCTCACCCGCACCATCGCACGCCGCTTTAACAACCGCTACGGCAAGGTATTCCCCGAGGTCGACGCGCTGCTGTCCGAGACCCCGCTGCTGCCCGGCCTTGACGGTCGCAAGATGAGCAAGAGCTACGGCAACGCCATCAATATTTCGATGACCGCTGAGGAGACGGCTAAGCGCATCAAGAAGAGCCAGACCGACTCTGAGCGCATGATCACGTTCGATCCCGAGAACCGCCCCGGCGTGTCCGGTTTGCTTTCGACGGCCGCCATCTGCACCGGTCGCTCCGAGGTCGAAATTGCCGAGGAGATCGGCATGGGCGGCTCCGGCCAGCTCAAGAAGTACGTGACCGAGGCCGTCAACGAGTACTTCGCACCGATCCGCGAGCGTCGCCAGCGCTACGAGAACGATCTGGACTATGTGAAGGACGTCCTACACGAGGGCAACCGTCGTGCTAACGAGATCGCCGAGCAGACCCTGGCAGAGGTTCAGGATGCCATGGGCATGGTGTACTAGACCGATCTGCTGGCTTGAGCTTTCGATTACTATAGGGCGGGCGCTACGGCGTCCGCCTTTTTTTGGAGCCGGACCGCTTCGGCTCCGCCCATCGCACTCCCCCGACAAACAGGAACAGGCCCGCCGGCAGTTAGTTGCCAGCGGGCCTGTTCCCGAAGTACACCGTTGAATCGCACAGAGGGGAGGAATGCGAATCAAACTCAACAGGGCAGGCTTTTTCATCGCCTATTGCCTGCTCCGTTGCTGAAACCAATATAGTTCACCGTGGTTTACTTTCTAGCATCAATATGCGCCGTCATAGCTTCTCCATAAGTTAGCTCCGGTAAACCTGCAACGGAAAACCACCACAAAGTGGACATGCACCTTTGTGGTGGTTTTGACAACGGCAGAGCCGCTAGAGTCCGGCAGGCCAGCGACAGGCGGCCAAGTCGACGTGTACATCGTCCTTAAACGCCACACCCTCCCCTAGCAAAAGCTCACGTTGAGCATCGGGACCGCCAAAAGCGAAGCCCTCGCATATGTGCCCGTCGGCAAACACCACGCGGTGACAGGGAATCTCGCCGGGGCGCGGATTACTATGCAGGGCATACCCCACGTACCGCGCACTTCGTGGACGACCGGCAAGCAGCGCCACCTGGCCATACGTGGCGACCATCCCCTCGGGGATCTGCTCGACCACCTCGTACACCCGTTCAAAAAAGCCCTCAGACGCCATTGCTCGCTCCCTTCCACCCGGAAAAGCATAAACCACCACAAAGGGCCTGTCCCCTTTGTGGTGGTTTATGGCAGGTCGGTTAGTTGGCGGGCTGGAAGAAGGCTACGGCGACGGCGCCGGGGCCTACGTGGGTGCCGATGGTGGCGCCAATGGTGTGAACGGGCAGTTCGCCCTCGGTGTGGCCAGCCCACAGTGCCGCGCTGTCCTCGACATACTTCTTGAGCACCGCATCCGAAAGGCCCGTATAGCCCAGCGCCAGCGGCATGGAAAAGTCGATGCCGCCTGACTTTTCGACCTTTTGGTTCAGCAGGTTGCGGCCGTTCTTGGAACCGCGCGCCTTGCCCAGCTGCACGATCAGACCGTCCTCGACAGCCACCACGGGCTTCACATTGAGCAGCGTGCCCACAGCGCCGGCCGCAGCAGACAGACGACCGCCGCGCACCAGATACTCCAGCGTCTCGAGCAGGCCGATGACGACCACGCGGTCACGGACGGCCTCGACGGCCGCCGCGATCTGGGCCGCACTACGGCCCTCGTCCACCAGGCGCAGGGCATACTCGACCAGAACGCGCTCACCCAGGGTGACGTTGTTGCTGTCTACCACGTACACGTCGCCGCCCGGCGCCTCGGCAAGTGCGGTACGGGCACTCTGATTGGTGCCTGATAGCTTAGCGCCCACGGTAATAATCACAGCCTCATCGCCGGCTTCACGCGCCTCGGCAATCGCCTGCGAAAACGCGTACGGGTTGACCTGGCCGGTCTTGGGCAGCTCATCGCGCTCCACGAGCATCTCGTAAAAGCGCTGGTGATCGATGTCGACGCCATCCATGTACACATCGGTGCCAAAGGTGACGGACAGCGGCAGAACACGCAGAGCGGGGTGCTCAGCCGGCGACATATCGCTCGCGGAATCGGTAATAATACGAATGGACATAGCGAATCCTTTCTTGCGCAGGTCCCGCGCAGGGAATTTTGACAGCAATGCCCCGGCACGGCATACGCGCTCAAACGGGACTATGCAGTTGTTAATTGGAAGCAAATGCCTTGGCGGCCTTAGATCTCGCGCAGGGTGTTGAGAATCGTGCGCAGCGACGCATACATCTGCTCGCGCTGCTCCACACCCATAGCCTTACCGGTGGTATCGAGCACCTCGCGAATGATGCGGTCCGCCTCGCTCATGCTCTCGCCGCCCAGAGCGGTCAGGCGCACCGGAGCACGATACTTAACGGCGGCATCGCCCGAATCATCGACCTCGACGTAGCCACCCTCCTCCAGATGCGCGAGCGTACGCGAGACGGCGGCGCGGGTCACGCCTGCCATGCGAGCCAGGTCGGCGCCAGTCAGGCCGTCCTTGCTGCGCTCAAGATAGTACAGGCACATAACGTCGGAGCCCTTGAGACCCAGCCTTGCGCCCTCAGACGTCTTAATGCGCTGGATCTCCTTGTAGAGTCCGCTGATCAGTCCGACAAAGTCCTCGAAACGTGTCTCGTCGCTCTGCTGCATGGGAGACGACCGCCTTTCGCTTGCATAATGCTAACGGGTAAACATCTTAGCCGTACTTAACGGCCGGCAGCCCTGCACGCCCTATTTGTTAACCCATCAACATAAAAACCACCACAAAGAGGACAGGCACCTTTGTGGTGGTTTGGGCCGGCGAACATGATCCGCAGGCGTCGCTACAGCTCCACGCAGGGATTGTCGCGGGTCACAAGCGTCTTAACGACAACCGTAGCGCCCAGATAACGCTCGAGCAACTCGGCGAGACGATCAACGGCAGCCTGGCAATCCCCCATTCGCTCGGGCTCTACGCACTCAATCGCCAGGAACGCATCGGCCGAATCATCGGACAGCGCCGTGCGAACGCCGTCGCGCCAGTTCCAGCAGCGGCACACGGCGCCCGCATCATCGATGTAGGCGAGCTCGCCGGGCAGCGTCGGATCGTCCGCCTCCTCGCCAAGCGGCAAGAACGCATCGCCACCGTCGGTCACCTTCAGGCGAAGGTCTCCCTCGATCGCATGCAGATCCTCGCCTCCCACGGGCAGCGCGTAGGTCAGCGACACCGTGTTGTAAATATCCACCGCGGGCGTAATGTGGCCCACCGGCTTGCCTTTGAGCACACGTTTGAGCAAGTTCTCGATCGAGCAGCGCGCGCCTTTCTTGGTCTTGAACAGACGATAGGCCTCGCGCCATGCCATGACCGGTGCGTTCTCGCTGATAGTGTCGCTGGTCAGATGACGCTCCGCATCGATATTGGCGCGGTCGAGCAACGCCGCAATCGCATCCACGTCCTCTTGAGGAATCTGAGCCGTGGGCTTCATGCCCTCTACGACCACAACACCGACCGCTGCCTGCGGAAACAACTCCCAGAATGAATCCTCGGCAATAAAGCTCTTCATACGCTCTCCCTTCATTATGCGCGCCCGAGTGAGGGCGCCTAAACAAAAAGCGCCCTCACAACGGCCACCTTCAAAGTCCTACGGTGCCGTCACAAGAACGCTTGCGCTGTCCCCATCCGGAGAAGGGGACGATATGTCAGGCGTATTGTAACCCGAGTCATCCACGTGAGCAAAACCACCACAAAGGTGCCTGTCCCCTTTGTGGTGGATATGGACTCACGGCGAAGCTAGTGGCGGAGTCCCAGCAGGCCGCGGCCGCGATGACGGGCCTCGGCGGACACCTGGGCGTGCGGGCCGGCGGCTTTGACGGACTCGGGCAGGTGCGAGTACTTCTTCTCGAAGTTCTCCTCGAACATCACCGCCAGGTTGTGCGCGGCCTCGTCGTAGCGCGCGGTGCTCTGCCAGTATTGGCGCGGCACCAGGATGCCATCGGGCACGCCGTGGCACGTCGTGGGAATGTCGACGTTAAAGATGTCGTCGTGCACGAACTCGCTGTCCTCGATGGTGCCGTCGAGGGCGCGTGCGACCAGCGAGCGCGTGTAGGCCAGCTCGATGCGATGGCCCACGCCGTAGCCGCCGCCAATCCAGCCGGTGTTGACCAGGT
>DBFMRS010000146.1:0-2535 GCA_048387515.1 Collinsella sp. | reverse complement strand
GTGGTAAACTGACCGGCTAACTTTCGATAGATCGTGTCATTGCTACCCTTTTGGCTGCGGGGAGCGTCAGACGGGGCGTATGTGGCCGCCCGAAACGCCTCCTCGATACGCTCTCGGAAGAAGTAGATGGCGTTGTCGATCATGTAGTCGGCCAGCACGTCGAAGGTAGCGAGCATCTGCGGCGTCTGCTGGCGCTGCAGCAGGTTCTGCCATAGCGTAGGATCGGCTTTCAGTCGTGTCTCAGCCCCTTGCAGCCCGTGGCGCTGGATGAGCAGCTCGGCCACACGACAGAGCATCAGACAGGCCATCATGCGCATGGCCGTAGGGCAGGTGCGGAAGCGCTGGCGCGCCTTGGTCTTGTCGTCGTTCTCCAGCGTCTCGATGCGGATTCGCTCCAGCCACTGGCGGCCTCGCTTCTCCAGCTTCGGCAGTTCCACGTCGCCACTCATCAAGGGCAGCAGGTGGGCCACCTGCTGGATCTTCGCCTTGTGTTCCTCCGTCAGACGGTAGGGGCTCTCCGCGAGCGCCGAGAAGGTGTTGTCGGGCGTGCGGGCCACGGCTACACGGCTCTGAAAACCGTCCGTGTAGTTGGTGATGACGCGGTAGAGAGCGTCGGGCGTGCCACACATCACGACGTTCCACAACAACTTCTCTATGTGGACGTTGACGGCGTCCGCCGACTTCGCCTCGCGGTCGTAGGGTGTGCCGTCGTAGGCCTGGCGCAGCATCACGGAGAAGTCGCACATCGCCGTGCGCCACTTCTGCGCCACGGTGTCGGCCTCGGGCGTAAAAGAAAAAGCGTGCTTGCCCTGGGTGTTGGCCAGTCGGTCGGCGAGGTTGGCCACGGTGTTGTTGAGGGTCAGGTAGCGCACGGGATACTTCGGGTCCTCGGGCTGCTCCTTCTTGTTCTTGGCCGCCCGCTTCCGCGCGCGCCATTCCTCCTCGGCCTCCAAATAGCCTTTGTCCACCATTTTTATCTCCGAGAGCCAAGCGGAGACGATCGGGTCGATGCTGCCCTTGCCCGAGGCAAAATCTCCCGCGATATAACTGATCAGGTTGAGCTGCGAGGGTGTGCCGTGGATATCGACGCGCACGCCCGTGGCGAGCATGCCGATGGCCGGCGTGATGGCGAAGATAGCTGGCATGGCGAGGTATGGGCCCACGGCGTCGATGCTCTCCCTCACGCCCTGCGGCATTTTGGGCAGCGCGTCGTAGTAGTAGAGGTCGTCCTGGAGCAGCGCTTTCTCCTCCTCGGCCTCCTCCCGGGCCTCGGCCCTCATGTCCTGTTGCACGGCCATCAGCACGTCCTTCAGTCGTTTCGGCATCTGCGTCTTCTTCTCGCCCAGGGCCGATCGGATGCAAGCCATTTTCTCCGCCTCGGGAAATCCGTCGTAGCAGGGGATGATGCGGTCCAGCTGTTGCGGGTCGGAGTCGCAGATGTTGCGGAGGTTGACGGCCAACTCGAAAGTGAGCGTGTTGCGGTTGGACCGTATCGGGTGCTCTCCTTCATTGTAGAAGGCCCACCATTTCTCGATGATGCGGTCGTAGGGAATGCCCTTGTAGCACAAAGGACCCTCCGCTTCGCTTGCTTCCTCGTCCGTCGTTTCGCCTTGGCTCTTGCTCGTCTTGGCCTCCTCCGTCTTAGTCTCGTCGTCGTTTTGTTCAGTCATTTCAGAGGCCGTCTCAGAGGCCGTAAAAGTAGCCTCTTTGTTCGTGGAAGTAGCCTCCGAGCCCGTGGAAGTAGTCTCCGAGCCCGTGAACGATTCACACTCTGCATTGTCAAAGAGGTCCTCATGGAGGTAGAGCAGGTCCTCGGACGTGGTGGCGAAGAAGACGCGGGTGATGTCCTTCGCCCCAGCATCATACTCCACGCCTAATAGGTCGGAGGCCCAGCGCAGATTGGCCTCCTGGTCCATCTCGGGATGACGGCGGAAGACGACGTGGAGGCCGCCTCCGCGGGCGCTGCGCTCCAGCATGAGCAGGCCCAGCTCGTCCTTCTTCTCAATCGCCGTAGCAGCGACCAGATTCACCTCGTCGGCGCTCAGATGATCGATATCCATGCCGACCGACTTGCTCAGTCGCTTCGCCCCTTTGAGGCAACCGTCCTCCGTGGGCAAGCAGGAGTAGTTGAACTGCACCAACTTGCGTTTCGCCGCCGAGACGTCGGTCTCGGGCTTCGGATGGCGAATCGTTTCCACCCAGCGCTGCTGCGCCTGGCTGTCGCGATAGCGACGGTATGCCTCCTCGGTCGTCACGGCCTCCATCATCTTGTGGCCCTGCTGATAATATATCAAGTGTACACTCATGATAGTTTCCTCCTTTCTTTTACTTCGTCAGTTGATCATTGAGCAGGGCGTCGATGGCGTCCTGCGCCTCGTCCATGATGGCATGGGTGATGACCACGTTCTCCGTGCGGAAAAACTTCAAGGTCAGTTGCACGGCGTTGTCCTGCGTCCTGCTGATGCGTCCGTGGGCGAGTTTGCGGATCAGCACGCTGCGGCTCTTCACCTTGGGCCGCACGACGAAGTCGAACGT
>DBFMRS010000145.1:0-2570 GCA_048387515.1 Collinsella sp. | reverse complement strand
TGGCACGGGCGACGGCCACGCGCTGCTGCTCGCCACCGGAAAGCTGGTCGGGCAGCGAGTCCATCTGATCGGCCAGGCCGACCAGACGCAGCACCTCGGGCACCTGGCTGCGAATGACGCCCTTGGGCTTGCCGATGCACTGCAGGGCAAACGCCACGTTTTCGTAGGCGGTCTTTTGCGGCAGAAGCTTAAAGTCCTGGAACACGGCGCCAATCTGGCGGCGCAGGAACGGAACCTTGCGGTTCTTGATCTTCATGAGGTCCTGACCGGCAACCAGGATGCGGCCGCTCGTCGGCTTGACGTCGCGGTTGAGCGTCGACAGCAGCGTGGTCTTACCCGAACCGGAGTGACCGACCAAAAAGACGAACTCGCCCGGATAGATCTCGATGTTGATGTCGTCGAGTGCAGGCTTGTTGGGCTGTGCCGGATAGATCTTGGTGACATGCTCCATAAGGATGACGGGCTCGACACCGGCCTGCTTGGCCATCTTCTTGCGGCTGGCCTGCGGATCGATGGGCGCAAACACCGACGTGAAATCGGGGTTGTTGAGCGCGTTATCGAGGCTTGCGACCTCGGCGGCCTGATCGCGCTCGACCACCGGGGCAGCAGGCTGAGTGGGGTCGGGAATAGCGGCAAAGAGACCGGACTGCGCAGGCTGAGGAGCCGGCGTCGCAGGGGCCAAGGGGTCGGGAATGCCGGCCATGGTAGGCTGCGGCGTGGCGGCGCCAGCCTGAGGCTGCTCCACGCGAGCGGTCACGGCCTGAACGGGCTCAAAACCCGCCGTGCCAGAAAGCGCGACATCGCTGGTTGGATTGTAGGCAAAGGGATCGGATGCCGGCTGTGCCTGATCTGCCGGCTGAACGGGGGCCTGAGCAACAGGCTGGCCCTCTGAATCCGGAGTGGCGAAACGACTGCCCTGGACGCCTGCCTGCGTCTTGGGGGCATCATCGCCCGCACCGGAGGTACGGAAGTGGTTACCCACTGGTGCTCCTTATCGTCGTGCGTTTAAACTACATGAGCGCTTTGTATTTTAGCAGCATTAGCTTTGCTGCACATAAGAAGCATGGCGTGCTTAGGGATCCCGTCGGCCGGGCACAGGGCTACTCTCCAAATCGTCCTCGGACATGTCGGAGCCCCCGCAGCGCTTCGCGCTGCGGGGGCTCCTCCGTCCTGCGGAAAGATTTGGAGAGTAGCCCTGTATCCGGCCTGCGGTAACTAAGGGGTCGCCGCGTTTTACTTGGGGTGCTGCATATACAAAGTTGGAAGGGTCTGAATTGCGCTTTGTCGATATATGCCCTTTTCCCTGATGGGACCGTGCTTGAGGGGCGTCTTCATAAGTTGCGGTGAAATAGGGACTGTTTTACCAGTTAAAAGGTCTAATCAGTCCTTATTTCACCGCAACTGAAACAGGGGCGCTCTCCAAGAGAGCGCCCCTGCCGGGTTTCCATAGTACTGGCGAAACAGTTTTATAGTTCTGGCGAAGCAGTCCTTGAGATCCGCCTTGCCTTATGCCAAGAACTCCTTGGTGGTCGCCACGATGTTGGCGGCGTCCAGGCCATACTTGTGCAAGAGCTCGGCACCCGGACCAGACTCACCGAAGGTGTCGTTGACGCCGATCTTCTTGAGCGGCGTCGGGCACTGCTCGCACAGGACGTCGGCAACGGCGCTGCCCAGGCCACCGATTACAGAATGCTCCTCGACGGTCACGACGTGGCCGGTCTTGGTGGCGCTCTTGACGATCAGGTCGGCATCGATGGGCTTGATGGTGTGCATGTTGATGACCTCGGCGTCGATGCCCTCGGCAGCGAGCTGCTCGGCGGCCTCGAGAGCCTCGCCGACCATCAGGCCGCAGGCGATGATGGTCACATCGGCGCCCTCGCGCATGACAATGCCCTTACCCAACTCGAACTTGTAGGTCTCGGGGTCGTTGATAACCGGCGAGGCCAAACGAGCGAAGCGCATGTACACCGGACCGTCGCACTCGTAGGCGGCGCGCGTCACGGCGCGGGCCTCGACGTCGTCGGCAGGAACGATCACAGTCATGCCAGGGATGACGCGCATCAGGGCGATATCCTCGCAGCACTGGTGTGTGGCGCCGTCCTCGCCCACCGAGATACCGGCGTGCGTGGCGCCAATCTTAACGTTGAGATGCGGGTAGCCGATGGAGTTACGGACCTGCTCAAAGGCGCGGCCGGCGGCAAACATGGCAAAGGTGCTCGCGAAGGCAACGCGGCCGGTGGTCGCGATACCGGCGGCGACGCCCATCAGGTTGCTCTCGGCAATGCCCACATCGAAGAAACGATCGGGGCAGGCGGCCTTGAACTTGCCGGTCTGCGTGGCGGCGGCCAGGTCGGCGTCGAGGACCACAAAGTCATCGTGCTCGTTGGCGAGCTCGACGAGGGCCTCGCCGTAGCTTACGCGCGTGGCGATTTTTTTGACGTCTGCCATCCTAGAGCTCCTCTCCGGCGGCCGTGAGCTCTGCCATGGCCTGCTCAAACTGTTCATCGTTGGGGGCCTTGCCGTGCCAACCAACCTGGTTCTCCATAAAGGAAACGCCCTTGCCCTTCATG
>DBFMRS010000144.1:0-6419 GCA_048387515.1 Collinsella sp. | reverse complement strand
GCTTGGTACGCATAAAGACGATGGTGCGCTCCGGGCCCTCCTTTTTGAGGAACTCGGGCAACAGGTTATTCTTGGCCTCGATGGACACCGGGAACACAAACTGGTCGACGGTGTCGGCGGTCGACGTGGCAGGTGCGATCTCCACGCGGGCCGGGTCGCTCACCAGGTCGGTGATCTCGCCCACGGCCTCCTCGTCGAGGGTCGCCGAGAACAGCAGCGTCTGACGCTCGGCCGGCGTCTCGCGCACAATGCGCCGGACGGCGGGCAAAAAGCCCATGTCGAGCATACGGTCGGCCTCGTCGAGCACCAGGACCTTAACCTCGTCCAGGTGGCAGGCGCCCTGCTCGATCAGATCGACCAGACGGCCCGGCGTTGCGACCAGGATGTCGCAGCCGTACTTAAGTGCCGCGGTCTGCGGCTTGTAGCTCACGCCGCCCACGACGGTCACGGCAACATGGCCGGTGACGTCGGCGATTTTGCTTGCGACCTCGTCGATTTGCTGGGCAAGCTCGCGCGTAGGGGTGATGACGAGCATCACGGGGCCGCGACCGTTGCCCTCGGGCTTTTTAGCACCGCGACGACGGTTGCGGCCGCCGCGCTCGCGCACGGGTTTGGGAGGAGCGATGTGCTCCAGATTGTTCATGGTCGGCAGCAAAAAGGCGGCCGTCTTGCCGGTGCCGGTCTGAGCGGCGGCAAGCAGGTCGCGGCCCTCGAGCACCACGGGGATGGAGCCGGCCTGCACGGGCGTCGGCGCCGTGTAGCCCAGGTTCTCGATAGCACGAAGCATCTCGTCGGAGAGGCCCAGCTCGTCAAAGGCGGGCAGGCTCTCGGTAGCGGACTCGACGGCCTGGGCAGCATTGGCCTCATCGGCGGCATCGAAGGCAGCCTGGGTCATGGCCTCGCGGGCCTCGTCCAGGATCTCGGCGTCGGTGACGTCAGATACAGAATTACGCATATGTCGTTGTTCCTTATCTGCACGCGTTATGGGCACGGCATGCGGCCGCGCGGGCGTGCTTGGTAGTGCGCTAATACATACAAAAACGGGTGCGCACAGAGAGGACGTTGCTCAGCACGCTGGCGATCGCTTTGGCAGCCCTATCACGCGCCGTCCAGACGCAGCAGCTCTAAGCGATGGAGCAGATTCGCCGCCGGTTAGTATACCCGCACTCCGTATGCCCCCACGTAAACCACAGATGACGAGGCGGACGGGGCGGGGCTGGCTGATTGTCTCAATCTGTAACATCTACAGGGCAAATCTTCCTCTACGTGTTACGGATCGAGACAAACGGTCGACACAGTTCACAAACGTCTCAATCTGTAACAGTTACCGAGTAAAATCGGCCCAAATTGTTATAGATCAAGACAGAGGGGGATTTCCGTCCAGTCCAAACCAAATCTCTCAGTCTTCCTGCAATTTCGAACATGTGGCCTATAATGTTGCTTTGGTTACGCTATATATTGCGCAGCCATTTAATACATCGCCCACTGGGAGCCATTAATTCCTATCGCCATATTGGCTAGGAAGCAATCAAAGGAGGTATCCGTGGCAGCAGAGACGCCTTGCTCGGTCCTCTATAACGATATTCGCTCGTTCGGCGGTCTTAAACATCTCGAGATCGCCCGAATGCTCATCAATGGAAACTCTTATCTCGGCAGTACCCTGCTCGAGAAATGCTCTTCCAACCGCTCGTATCTCACCCGTTACATCGTCCATCGCAAGCCTGACCAGTGCGCGCCCTCCATCTACAGCGACTTTACCGTCACCACGCTCAACCTTTCCTCGGCAATCTGCAGCAAGCTCGGCGGCGGCGAGTCCGCCTATCGGGCAATCGCCGAGCACTATCGCGGTCCGGCCGCCAACGAAATGATGTCGGCTCTCGCCAGCTACAAGCTGGACAGCCGCCTATATGCAAATGCCCTCAATCGCATCGACAACTTTGACGGCAATGCCGTGCGCGAGAAAAGCACGCTTTACCTTATGCTCTTTGTGGCAACGGGGGCGCTCGCCGATCCCGTTCAGGGCGTGGCCACCGTCGAGCGCTTTTGCGACAGCAAGACGGGCGAGCACTTTGGCACCACCGAAACTACCGTCGGACGTGGCTTTATGAGCAGTCTGGAGCAGCCGCGCACCGTCGCCCCCAACCTCGGTCTGCTCAGAACCCATGCCGACAACTGCGCCGACATGCAAATCCATCCCCTCACACGCGATCCGCACGGCACCGTGATTGGATCCTTGCCCAAAACCTCGCCCAGCATCACCGATGTGGGCGCCGACGCATCGCGCGAGCATCTTCGCATTTGGCTTGAGGGTGAGCACTGGTACGCCCAGGGCCTTGAATCAACCAACGGCACGGTACTCGAATCGGGTGCAGGCGACGGCGATATTGTGATTGAGCCGCCGCGCGACCAACGCGAGCCTGGCAAGATCTATCCCCCGGTGGAAATAGCCAACAGCGACAGGCTCCATCTGGGTCTCTACACGACATTCCTTGTCATTGTGGACTAGCACGGACGGCGATCGAAAGACGGTCGCCGTCCGTCTTTCGTCTTCTACCTTCTGCGTCGTAAACGACAATACTCGGCGGTATACGTGGGCAGTGCGGCTATCATGGTGCTTTACCGATATTCGCACTGCTCACGTATACGTGCGGCAACCCATGCCAGACAAAGGATCGCCATGGATACTACCGATAGCGCCTATGGCGACAAACTCATCCGTCTCGATACGTTCGATACCGCCGTGGCGGTCGACCCCAGCGCCGAGGACGACGCCAAGCGTCGGTTTATGACGCTTATTCTCCAGACGGCCCACTGCAACAACGGCAACATCGGGCACGTGCTGTGCGCGACCAACACGAGCGGCGAGGTCTTTGCCGTCAAGCTACTCAAGGACAACGCCATCCTTTCCGGCCAAGCCCCCGACCGCTCCGCCGAGCAATCGGCAGCGCACCTGGCCAACACCGCCGCGCTGTTCGAGGAGTACCGTCATCTGTGTACCGTCTCGCACCTGCGCGGATTTCCACGCGTCTATGGCTACGGATCGTGCGAGGATGACCCGCTCATCCTCATGGAGTGGGTCGAGGGAACCTCGCTCAAGCAGGCGCTGCCCCTGCTTCCGCACGACGCCTCGGGCGGGCTGACCACCCAGATGGTCGCCGCCGTCGGAAACGCCGTGCTTCGTGCGCTCTTGATGACCCAAGGCCTCGTGAATCCGGTCATCCATCGCGACCTGTCGCCTGCCAATATCATGTTCCGCACCTCCAGCCGAACGCTCGAGCAGCAGATTGCCGATTGTTCCTTTGACCCCTGCCTCATCGACATGGGCTCCGCGACCATGGCTCTCGGCGACGACACGATCACCCGGCGCGCCGACATCTGGCGCTTTGCCACACCCGCATACGCCGCGCCCGAGATGCTCACGCAGGATATCGAAGGCATCGCGGCCCTTCGCCGTTCGCCGGCAATCGACGTCTATGCGCTTTCGAGCATTCTGTACCAGCTCTACAGCGGTCGCAAACCGTTTGACTTTGAGTCGACGGACGCCGCTGCAACCGGCTCGTTCTATCTCGTAAAGACCAAGACCAAGCCGGCACCGCTCGAGCCGCGCTGCGAGGGCGATGAAGCGCTCGTCAAAATCATCATGAAGGGTCTCTCAGTCGAGCAGTGCGATCGTCCCACCGAGCAGCAGATGCTCGAGGTGCTCTCGGCATACCTCACCGATGCCGAATCCGAGGGCCGCGAAGGCACAGGAGACGAGGCCGCGATTGATATCGATTCTGGCACGCACCTTAAGGTCGACGTCGCCGGCGAGCGCGCGCGAGAGATCCTGGAGCAGGCCCGGCACGATGCCATGACCCGCCGCCGCTTTATTATCGGTGGCGTCGTTGCAGCCGTTGCGGGGCTCAGCGTCATTGGGGCGGCGACCCATGGCTTTGGCATCCCCGACTACCTGGACGGCATCCGCGGTTCGCTTGACGACTACACTTGGGATCAGCTGCAGGAGATTTCGCTCAAGATTAAGGCCGCCGAGACCCGTAGCGAGGCACGCGAGATTGCCAAGCGCTATCACCTGCTCGATGCCGATGGGCATATCCCCTATCCGTGTACCAAGCGTATCACGCTCACCAACGGGCTGCAGGTTGGCGCGCAGCTTGTGGGCATCCGCCACGATGAGCTTCTGGACGGGACGGGCAAGGCCGGGCTGACGTTTATGTTCGACGCGGGTATTGCCGAGCGCAACGCTGCGGCTGAACCGCCGAGCGCCGGCTGGGCAGATTGCGAGCTGCGGGAGTGGCTCAACGGCGACGGCCTTAAGCTGCTGCCCAACGAGTTGCGCGCGCTCATTAAAGGTGTCAAGAAGGTCTCGAACAATGTGGGCGCCGCCAACAGCGCATCGTGCCTGAGCGAGTTGCCCGCAACCCTTTGGCTGCCCGCCATAGTCGAGCTGTGCGGTACGCAACCGCCCGATTCGTTTACCGAGGACTATCACTACCTGGCAGACATCTACAACGGCGAGGGCAAGGAGTATCAGCTCTTCCGCGAGCTCAAGGTAAGCCCGTATTCCACGAACGAGACGATGGTCCGCCAGTGGAAGGGCAAGGACACCTGCTGGTGGGAGCGCACGGTGAGCCCCGACACATCGGAGAGCGAAGGCACGCTCTATATGAACCGCGTGGGACACGACGGCGACGTCTTTACGTACGCAACGCCTGCGGAAAAGCCAAACAAGCTAACCTGTGTGATCCCCGGGTTCTGTATCTAGGCGGCGAGCGTCTTGCCGCAACGGGACCCCTCCCCGGCAATTGTCTCGATCTGTAACAGTTAGAGGTCATTTTCCCTGCTAGATGTTACAGATTGAGATGATTGGTTGGGACGGTCCATCGGCCAACCATCCATCCTCATCTGTAACGAAATCTCATACATTTCTTTCTGTACTGGACACCCCCAGGGGGTATTGGTGTATAGTATCGGCAGGTTAACATTTCCGACACTACGTCACAGAAAGGAGAAGCCATGGCTCAAGATAAGTTCGATGTGGGCGGCATGACGTGCGCCGCCTGTCAGGCGCACGTGGACCGTGCCGTGAGCAAGCTCGACGGCGTCGAGAGCGTCGCGGTCAATCTGCTCGCCGGTTCCATGCTGGTGAACTATGACCCCGCGCAGGTCACCCCCGACGACATCTGCACCGCTGTCGATCGCGCTGGCTACTCGGCATCACCCATCGATGCGGGCACCGGTACCGCCGACTCAAGCGACGGCGCACAAGCCAGGTCCGGCGCCGCCCATATGGAGTCGCCCACCAAAAAGTTGGAGGCCGCCGCCTCTGCCATGCGCACCCGCCTCATCGTCTCGATCGTATTCCTCATCCCACTGTTCTACATAGGCATGGGGCACATGCTCGGTTGGCCACTGCCCGGCGTCTTCACCGACCACACCCACAGCATGACGCTCGCGCTCACCGAGCTCGTCCTGCTCATTCCCATCGTCTACGTCAACGACGCATACTTTATCAACGGGTTTAAATCGCTTACGCACGGCGCGCCTACCATGGACGCCCTTATTGCCGTGGGCGCCACTGCTTCCATCGCCTGGTCGCTCTACGCCATGTTCATCATGGCCGACCAGCTAGCCGCGGGTCAGGTCCACGAGGCCATGATGACGGGCATGGACAACCTGTATTTTGAGAGTGCCGGCACCATCCTGTCGCTGGTCACCGTGGGCAAATACCTCGAGACGCGCAGCAAGTCCAAGACCGGCGGCGCCATCGAGGCGCTCATCGACCTAGCACCCAAGAACGCGACCGTCGTGGCAGAGGACGGCACCGAGACCACTGTGGACGTCGACAGTATCCTTCCCGGCCAGGTCCTGCGCGTGCGCCCCGGCGAGTCCATCCCCGTTGACGGCGTGGTGCTCGAGGGCAGCTCGGCCGTGGACGAAAGTGCGCTGACCGGCGAATCCATTCCCGTGGAGAAGACCGCCGGCGACACTGTCAACGCGGCCACGGTCAACCGCACGGGCTCGTTTACCTTCCGCGCCACGCGCGTGGGCGCCGACACGTCGCTCGCCAAGATTATCCAGCTCGTCGAGGATGCCAACGCCACCAAGGCGCCCATCGCCCGCCTGGCCGACAAGGTCGCCGGCGTGTTTGTGCCCGTGGTGTTCGTGATCTCGGCCGTGACCTTCGTGGTGTGGATGGCACTGACCGGAAGCGTCAACGAAGCGCTCACCTCCGCCGTCGCTGTGCTGGTGATCAGCTGCCCGTGCGCGCTGGGCCTGGCCACGCCCGTCGCCATTATGGTCGGCACCGGCAAGGGCGCCGAGATGGGCATTCTGTTTAAGAGCGCCGAGGCGCTGGAGAACCTGCGCAGCGTGGGCACCGTGGTGCTCGACAAGACGGGCACCGTCACCCGCGGTAAGCC
>DBFMRS010000143.1:0-4784 GCA_048387515.1 Collinsella sp. | reverse complement strand
ATGGCAACCTGGTGCAGCTGCTCGTGACCATGAAAGGCCTGCCGCTTGCTTATAACAAGGATTTGCAGGAGGACAAGGAGGGCGCGCTCGATACCGCCCATACGCTCATGCAGTGCCTGTCGGTTATGGCCGGTATGATTTCGACTTGGGCCGTCAACGAGGATGCCATGGCGCGCGAGTGCGGCGTGGGTCACCTTGCCGCCACCGATGTTGCCGATTACCTGGCTAAGCGTGGTCTGCCGTTCCGCGAGGCTCATGCCGTGGTGGGGCATCTGGTTCTGATGTGTGAGAAGCGCGGCTGCAATCTTGAGGACCTGCCGTTTGAGGTGTTCCATGAGGCAAGCCCGCTCTTTGAGCGCGACATTACCGAGGCGCTCGACATCCCGTCGATTGTCGCCGCGCGCACGACCGAGGGCGGCACCGCCCCTGCCGCCGTTGCCGTGCAGCTGCAGCGCGCCGAGGCACAGCTCGTGGCCGACGAGGGCGTGTTTGGATCGCTGACTAAGGTCGTCGAGATGGGCCACGGGGTAAAGTAGGGATTTGGCTGAAGCCGTTTTGGCCATTTATTGATAAATCGTTTTCACTTTACGGGCGCCTGCTGATGTGGGCGCCCGTATTTTGTTGCTATGGGGGAGGGGCTTGTCGAGAACTTCTGTAGGACCTTTGGGCAGGTTGTGAAGGGGTTACGTTCGCGGGCGGCAACCGACCGCCTGCTCTGTTCGATGCGGTTGATGGGCGGTCGGATGGTACTCTAATCGGGCTTCGAAACAGAAGTGACACATATGGAGCGCTTTAATAAATTGCAACGTTTCAATAAACAGCTTTTTGTTTAACTGCAGCTAAAACTCTGTTACGATGCAGTCCAGGCGGGTGCCGGAATGGGACTTGGGCACGCGCGAACCTACTTGAAAGGCTACTTTTATGGCTATCGAGAAGACCTTCATCATGATTAAGCCCGACGCCGTGCGCGACCGCAAGATCGGCGAGATCGTTGCTCGCATTGAGCGCAGCGGCCTTGTCATCGAGCGCATGGAGATGACCACGCTCGAGCGCGCTACCGTCGAGGAGCATTACGCCCACTTGGCAGACAAGCCCTTCTTTGGCGGTCTCTGCGACTTTATGACGAGCGGTCCGGTCGTCAAGATGGTCGTTTCCGGTCTCTCCGCTGTTGCTAAGATGCGCACCCTCATGGGCGCTACCAACCCGCTTGAGGCTGCTCCTGGTACCATCCGCGGCGACTTTGCCGTCGATGTCAACGCCAACGTGATCCACGGCTCCGACTGCCTGGAGAACGCCGAGATTGAGATCAAGCGCTTCTTTGGCTAAACCAGCTTTGACTCCTTAAAGCTGTTAGCGTGTGGCTTGGGCGCCGCGGAACTCCATCCGCGGCGCCCTTTTATTCCAAAATCTATGCAGGGGCCCGCTCGGTCATGTGTTCCGAGCGGGCCCCTGCTGTTAGCTTGTGGCACTGAATAGTTTAGGCTTCGTCGACGATCATCTTGGCGAGCTCGGAGCCCACGACGCGGGCGCCAAAGGCGAGCACGTTGGTATTGTTGTGCATGCGAGAGAGCTTGGCGCTGAAGGGCTCGGAGCACACAACGGCGCGTACGCCCTTGACCTTGTTGGCAGCCAGGCTAATCCCGACACCGGTGCCACAGATGAGGATGCCCAGGTCGACGTCGCCGTTGGCAACGGCCTTACCCACCTTGTAGCCGGCGATGGGGTAGTCAAAGCTCTCGGAGGTGTCGGTGCCAAAGTTCACGACCTCGCAGCCGCGCTCCTTCAGGTGCTCGGAAATGATGTTCTTGAGCTCGACGGCGGCGTGGTCGTTACCGATACCGATCTTCATGGATGGTTCCTCTCTGGTCTGTGCGGCGCAAATGCTAAAGGTGTTTACCGCGTTCGACTGCATGATAGCGCGACTTTTGCGTAAACGCTCGGGCGTTTTTTGGTCAAACGCTTTAGCATGCAACAAGACCGGCTTCTCGTGAATGAATGTCGTCAGTTTGCGCTTGAGCGCCGTCTGCCGGAACCATGGTTGCGGTTTTTGATGCATTGTTATCAAATAAAGGAGCTAACTATTTTTGAGAGCCAAGCCCGTTATGCAAGCAGGAGATACCTATGCCTACCGATTCCCTTCGTGATGCCGCGTTTTGCGATGTTTTGAACCGCGAGCTTGTCTGTGCACTCGGCTGCACCGAGCCCATTGCCGTGGCCGATGCAGCAGCGCTGGCGAGCCAGACGCTCGGTTACGAGCCCGATCATATGGATGTTGCCTGCTCGGGCAACATCATCAAGAACGTTAAGAGCGTGACCGTGCCCAACTCGGGCGGTATGCACGGTATTGAAGCCGCGGCCGTGCTGGGTGCCGTGGGCGGCGACGCCAAAAGCGCGCTCGAGGTGCTCGAGAGCGTTAACGATGAAGACCGTGCACGCGTGGCCGAGCTCCTCGCCGACGCCGGCTACTGCGATGTGTCGCTTGTCGAGGGTGTGCCCAACCTCTACATCAAGGTGACTGCCACGGCCGGGGGCCATACCGCGGTCGTCGAGATTACCGATCATCACACCAATGTCACGTGCCATACGCTCGACGGTATTCCGGTATGCGGCAAGTCGGCGGGGGAGTGTGCCGCCTGCGCCGAGCGTGTGGTGGCCGAGCGGGCGGCGGATAAGGCCGACACGCCCATGTCGATTGAGTCCATCATCGACTTTATTGAGGACGGCGACATTGAGGACGCCCGCGCTGCCGTTGAGCGTCAGATTGAGCTGAATGGCGCGATCAGTGCCGAGGGCCTTGCGCACGCTTGGGGCGCCGAGGTGGGCCGCACGCTGCTGGGTGCTCGTGCCGATGACGTCGCCTGCCGTGCCCGTGCCCGTGCGGCCGCCGGGTCCGACGCCCGCATGAACGGCTGCGCGCTGCCGGTCGCCATTGTGTGCGGCTCGGGCAATCAGGGCATTACCTGCGCATTGCCCGTCATGGAGTATGCCGAGTACCTGCGTTGCGACCACGAGCGCCTGGTGCGCGCCGTGATGCTGTCCGATCTTATCGCCGTGCATATCAAGAGCTATATTGGTGCGCTCTCGGCGTTTTGCGGTGCTATTTGCGCCGCGTGCGGCGCCGGCGCTGCGATTACCTGGCTGTGCGGTGGCACGCGCGAGCAGATTGGCGCGACGGTCTCGAATACGCTCGGTAACGTGGGCGGCATCGTGTGCGACGGCGCCAAGGCGAGCTGTGCCGCCAAGATTTCGGCTGCCGTTGATGCGGCGATTCTGGGCCACGATATGGCCATGCAGGGTCGTGGCTTCCGTGCCGGCGAGGGCCTAATCCAGGATACCGTTGAGCAGACAATCGCCAGCATGGGCTACGTGGGCCGTGTGGGTATGAAAGATACCGACGTCGAGATCCTCAACATCATGATCGGCAAAACGCAGGTATGTTAGTTACGCGGTTTTACCAAACCGCGTAACCAGTCGACGCTGCAAACGCCCCTAAGCGGCAATCTGCCTTTCAATCGTCGGGCATGGCCAGAAGGCCTATGCCCTCCTCTTTCAAGGCACATTGCTCGCTTAGGGGCGTTTTCGCTGACTTATGCTCAACCTGTGGCGCTTTTTTGGAGCGAGGGAGGGGTCCTACGACAGTTCGTCGGCTATTTGGTGCTCGTAGAAGGCTTCGATTACGGCGTTGAAGTCGCGGGCGAAGTCTTCCATGGTACCGTGCCAGGTGGCTCGGCTGGGCTTGCCTTGGCCCACAAAGGCGGTTTGGATGCCGCAATCGGGGGACGGGAAGTCGCGTTTGGGATCGTTGCCCACCATAAGGACCTCGTGCGGCTCGAGCCCCATCACCTGAAGCTGCTCTAGATAGTAGGTGGTATCGGGCTTGCAGCGGGTGGCGTTTCCCATGTGCGTCACGAGTTCAAAGGGGGCGTCGGCCAGGTCGCCCCAGCCCATGCGGCACTCGATGGCCCCCTGGGGAAAGCTGGGGTTGGTAAAGAGCGCGCAACGCAGCCCTGCGTCCTGTACGGCCTGGAGCGCGGCGTGCGCGCCCGGCATGGCGTGGGCGTTAATGACCTCGTCGTTCTTGTACGGAAGAACTTCGCGGTCATAGTAGGTAAACGCCTCGTAGATGAGGGGATCGGAGAGGCAGATCCCGCATCGGCGCTCGACCTCTTCTTGGTAAAACTCAAGATTGGTGCGGTTGTCCGTGCCGCTGCGGCGATTGGCGTTGAGGTCGACCAGGATGGTGCCGAGGCGTGCCATCGTGCCACCGCGACTGCGGCGCCCGATATCCGCGAGCATCGAAGAGACATCCTTAAAATAGCGAAGGATGAACGCGTTGAGGTTGATGCTGAGAAGCGTTTCGTCCATATCGAAAACGACTGCTTTGAGCACGCGGGCACCTTTCTCGAAAAATCGATCTAGAATCGTTGGCTCCGGATACTTTACCCCAAAGCCGAATGCCTGGCTGGTTATCGTCAAGTTGCGGAGACGTGTGTTCATAAGATCCTTGATTATCAACTTTATCCGAACCCCTCCCACATTCATCCGCACATGTGCGGATGAATGTGGGAACCCGATACCCTGAGGGCCGGACCGGCCGGCCCCGGGAGATCGGAGGACGGCATGTCCGGAAAGAAGAAAAGGAACTCCGCGAGGGCGGTCCCGAGGGCCTACGGAAGGCTCACGAGGCACGAGCGGGACACGGTCCAGAGGATGCTGGAGCGCGGGGCATCGTGCAGGGAGATCGCGAGGGAGCTGGGCAGGTCGCCCTCGACGGTGAGCGCCGA
>DBFMRS010000142.1:0-4313 GCA_048387515.1 Collinsella sp. | reverse complement strand
GGATTATGCCATCGTCGCCATCATTCTGTTTGTGGCCGACTACCTGCTCACGCGCACCTCGCGCCGCGTCCGCTAGGGGAGCACCATGTCCAGCAGCTACCTCATGAACCTGCTCGCCAGCGCGATTGCCGTCATCGTGGGCATCGTTATCCACGAGAGCGCGCACGCAGCCGCGGCCTGGGCACTCGGCGACAAAACGGCCCGTTCGCGCGGACGCGTCTCGCTCAACCCGCTCAACCATATCGACCCGTTTGGCACCATCATCCTGCCGCTGCTCATGCTCGCAGCCGGTGGCCCGGTGTTTGCCTTCGCCAAGCCCGTGCCCGTCTACCTCAACAACCTCAAGCACCCCAAGCGCGACGAGGTCCTGGTGAGCGTAGCCGGCCCCGCATCGAACATCGCACTCGCGTGTCTTGCTGCCGCCCTCATGCGCCTGACCTATGGCAACCTCTACACCAGCATGTCATTTGCCCTGGCGTCGCAAATTATGAACTTCGGCGCCACGTTTATCGTGGTCAACTTGTCGCTCGCGTTCTTTAACCTCATCCCGATCCCGCCGCTCGACGGCTCATCGATTATCGTGCCGTTCCTCAAGGGCAAGGCGCTCGCCAACTACTACCGCCTGCAGCAATACGCCATGCCCATCCTCATCCTGGTTCTGTACCTGTTGCCCATGTGGACCGGCATCGATGTGATCGGCCGCTATTTCGACGTTACCGTGTATCCACTTGCTGAGCAGCTGCTTAACTTCGCAATCGCCGGTATCTAAGGTAAACTAACAGGTCGACCGTGCAAAACGGTCGCAACATGCACCCAAACCGCGCCGCGAAGGCGCCGTCAAAGGAGGTCGAAGATGTCGTATCGCGTGTCGACGCAGGTCTACAGCGGACCGTTCGACCTGCTGCTGCAGCTGGTAACCCGCCAAAAAGTAGATATCGGCGCCATCTCCATCAGCGAGGTGGCCGAGCAGTACCTTGCCGAGGCCGAGCGCATCGAGGCGCTGGACCTGGACGTGGCGAGCGACTTTTTGCTGGTCGCGGCAACCCTTTTGGACATCAAGGCTGCCTCTCTGGTGCCGCAGGAGGCCCCGCGCAAAGTCGATGACGACGATGACGAGTTCGACGAAGACCTTGAGGAGCTCAGCACGCTTGACGGCGACGCCCTGCGCGAGGTCCTGATCCAGCGCCTGATTGCCTACAAGCAGTTTAAAGGCGCGGCTGCAGCCCTCGGTGCCCGCATGCAGGCCGAAAGCCGCATGCACCCGCGTGTGGCCGGTCCCGACCCGGAGTTTTTGGGCCTAATGCCCGACTATCTGGCCGGCATCACCCTGCGCGGCCTCGCCGTCATCTGTGCCGACCTGGACGGCAAGCGCCAGACCTTCCTGCTGGAGGCCGAGCACGTGGCGCCGCATCGCGTGCCGCTCGACCTGACCGTAGCCTCAGTCGACCGCTTTACCATGGCGCACCAAACCTGCACCTTCCGCGAGCTACTGGACGGCGATGCCACCACCGAGCAGCTCGTCGTCACCTTCCTGGCCATGCTGGAGCTCGCCAAGCGCGGCTCGCTCACGCTGAGCCAGGACGAGATCTTTGGAACCATCTGCATCAACCGAATCGAGGGCGCCGAGGCATACGTGCCCGGCGAGGGCCCCGAGCTCACCGAATAGGAGCCGCAACCATGTCAACCCTTTCCACGCTGGAGGCAAACAGCCTCAAAGGCGCCCTCGAGGCGCTGCTGCTGGTGTCGAGCGACCCGGTGAGTGCGCCCGCGCTGGCCGGCGCACTGGATATCGCCCCCGGCGAATGCGCATCGCTGCTCGCCGAGCTCAAGGTTGAGTACGAGGAGGCCAACCGCGGCTTTCAGCTGCGCGAGGTCGCCGGCGGCTGGCGCCTGTTTACGCACCCCGCCTACCACGACGTGGTCGAGGCCTATGTGTTGAGCTGGGACACGCAAAAGCTGTCGCAGGCGGCGCTCGAAACCTTGGCCGTCATCGCATACCACCAACCCGTGACGCGCGAGGTAGTCAAGGGCATCCGTGGCGTCAATTCTGACGGCGTCATCGCGTCGCTCGTCGACAAGGGTCTGGTGCGCGAGCTCGGCCGCGACCCCCAGCGCGGTCAGGCCATCATCTACGGCACGACCAACGCCTTCTTGGAAAAGTTCGGCCTGCGTTCCACCCGCGACCTGCCCGATCTGGAGCAGTTTGCCCCCGACGAGCAGTCGCGCCAGTTTATCCGCGAGCGCCTGAGCGGCCGCAGTATTCAGTCCACGCTCGAGGAGCAGGCCGAGGACCTAGACGAAGAGCGCGAACTGCTCGATACCGATGTTGAAGATGTTGAGGCAGTCGAGGACTTGGAGACTCTGGTCGTCGACGTGACCTCGGAGGATTTGCATGACGAGGACTAACGAAGTAGGGGAGACGCGCGCCATGGGCAACGCAGTACCCGTAACCGACGCCCAGCCCGTCTATCCGCACACCATGCGCCTGCAGCGCTTTTTGGCGCGTGCGGGCGTGGCGAGCCGCCGCGGCTCGGAGGACCTGATGACCGCCGGCCGCGTGACCGTCAACGGCCAGGTCGCGACCGAGCTGGGCACCAAGGTCGATGTCGACCGCGACCACATCGAGGTCGACGGCATGCCCGTCAAGCTCAACCAGGGCGCCGTGTACCTGATGCTTTACAAGCCGACCGGCTACCTCACCACCATGAGCGACCCGCAGGAGCGCCCTTGCGTGGCCGACCTGGTCCCCCGCGACCGCTTTCCGGGACTGTTCCCGGTGGGCCGCCTGGACCGCGACACCACGGGCCTTTTGCTCTTTACCACCGACGGCGACCTGTCACAGGACCTGCTGCACCCGAGTAAGCACGTCTACAAGACCTATCAGGCGCTCGTGGACGGCCACTTGACCGATCGCGACTTGGAACCGCTCCGCCGTGGCATCGAGCTCGACGACGGCCTATGCCAGCCGGCGATCTGCCGAATCATTAACGCGCGCGAGGCCGAGGCCGTAGCTCCCCAGGGCGTCAAGCCCGGCACCACCGCCGTGGAGGTCATCATCCGCGAGGGCCGCAAGAACCAGGTCAAGCGCATGCTGAGCAAGATTCACCATCCGGTAATCCGTCTGCATCGCTGCAACTTTGCCGGCCTGGAGCTCGAGGGCGTGGCCAAGGGCTCGTGGCGCGAGCTCACCGACCGCGAGGTACAGGTCCTCAAAAGCGGCGGCATCCCGCCCAAGCAGGCGAGCGCCAAGTGCAACGGCGGCAAGCCCCAAGACACGCCCGCCAGCCGCACGCGTCACCACGGCAGCCACGGCTCCGCACCCAAGCGCAACACCTACCGCGAGCGCTACACGGGCTAGGCAACCCGCCGCGCCCTAACGCCCGCGAACCATACCAGCACGTCAATCATCGAAAGGAAGCATTGCATGATCGTCGCCATCGACGGCCCCGCCGGTTCCGGCAAGTCCACCATCGCCAAGGAGATCGCCCGCCAGCTGGGCTTTAACAAGCTCGACACGGGCGCCATGTATCGCGCCGTCACCTTCGCCGCGCTCGACCGTGGCATCGATTTGGACGACGAGGCGGCAATCGACGCCCTCGCCGAGCAAATCGAGATCCGCTTTACCAACGGCACCGGCGAGGACACGCGCCTGACCATTGACGGCCAGGACGCTTCGGCCGCCATCCGCACCCCGCAGGTCGACGCCAACGTGTCCAAGGTCTCGGCCTATCCGGGCGTGCGCGCCGCCATGCTCATCCACCAGCGCCGCGCCGCCGAGGACCGCGATATCGTCGCCGAGGGTCGCGACATCGGTACCGTCGTGTTCCCTAACGCGCAGGTCAAGGTCTTCCTGACCGCCGACCCGCGTGAGCGCGCCCGCCGCCGCGTGCTGCAGCGTCACCAAAACGACGCCCAGCCGCTCACGTCCGAGCAGCTCGAAGCCGAGGTCGACGAGACCCTCGACGCCCTTAAGCAGCGCGACAAGCTCGACAGCAGCCGCGAGGTCGCCCCGCTCGTGCCCGCCGAGGACGCCGTGCACGTCGACTCCACCGCCCACACCATCGACGAGGTCGTCCGCATTATCGAGGACCTCATCAACCAAAGGAGGTAGCCCATGCGCCTGTTCAATCAGACGCCCGAGGATTATTACAACGCTCCTTATGCAGAGTTCCCGGCGCTCATCCGCGGCACCGTAGTCGTAGTCATGGCCATCCTTTGGGCTTTCTCCAAGCTCATGTGGCGCTGGAAGGTCGAGGACGCCGATCTGCTGTTTGAGCGCCAGGAAGACCGCGGCAGCGTGGTCATCTGCAACC
>DBFMRS010000141.1:0-8330 GCA_048387515.1 Collinsella sp. | reverse complement strand
AGCGAAAACCTTGCGCCTGGCCTTCGGCGGCGCGTGCCGGATGGTGGAATTGTGTGCAGCCCGGTTTTCCGTTGACCGACGCCGGGGTCCCCACCATAATACTTTTGGTTCACGCACGAATCCGCTGCCAGAGACAGCCGGCGCAAACGGGCATTGCCCGCGAGCTTAATGGGATATCCCGCCAGCCGAGGTGGTCGAGTAGATATGTCTTCTCGCCCCCGTCGCTCATGCAGCGCGGGGGCTTTCTTTTTGGACATGCCCCCGTCACGTCCTTGTGGCGGACCGTGCCCGGAAAGAATTCGAGGAGGTGTAATTCATGCCCCAGCAGTACAAAATCGACAAGGTTGCAGAGATCGAGTCCCGTATCGCCGAGAACGCCGGTCTGTTCGTCGTCAACTACAACGGTCTGACGGTTAAGCAGGCTCAGGAGCTGCGTCATCAGCTTCGCGAGTGCGGCGCCGAGATGAAGGTCTACAAGAACAACCTGGTCAAGATCGCTCTCAAGAACCAGGAGCAGCCCGAGCTCGACGAGATTCTCGCCGGCCCCGTCGCTTATGTGTTCTACGAGTCCGAGCCGGTCGAGGCCGCTAAGGCCCTTAAGGACTTCTCCGCTAAGTCCAAGGGCGTCCTTGAGATCAAGGGCGGTATCTCCGACGGCAAGGCCGTTTCCGCTGATGATGTTAAGGCTATCGCCGAGCTGCCCACCAAGGATCAGCTTCTCGGCCAGATCGCCGGTCTCATCTCCGGTTTCGCTCGCGACATCGCTGTCTGCGTCAACGGCGTTTCCTCTGGTCTCGCTCGTTCGATCCAGCAGGTCTCCGAGCAGAAGGCAGCCTAGTTGCTGTTTTCACCCGCGGCGGCAACGCCGCACCCCTGGCGCATTCGCGCCATGTTTTAACTGATCTCCGTGCACAGACACGGAAACCGAAAGGACTTAGAAATGGCTAAGCTTACCACCGATGAGATCATCGATGCTCTTAAGGAAATGACCCTTCTCGAGGCTTCCGAGCTCGTTAAGGCTATCGAGGACACCTTCGGCGTTTCCGCCGCTGCTCCTGCCGCTGTTGTCGCCGCTCCCGCTGCTGGCGCTGCTGAGGCCGAGGAGAAGACCGAGTTTGACGTCGTGCTCGAGGGCTTCGGCGACAACAAGATCCAGGTCATCAAGGCCGTCCGTGAGCTCACCAACCTTGGCCTGAAGGAGGCCAAGGAGGTCGTCGAGGGCGCTCCCAAGGCTGTTCTCGAGGGTGCCAAGAAGGAGGACGCCGAGGCTGCCAAGGAGAAGCTCGAGGCTGCTGGCGCTGCTGTCACCCTCAAGTAATCAGGCTTTCTCGCCAGATTTCTTTAAAGACGGGGTTCGCATTGCGAGCCCCGTCTTTTTTGTTTTTCGGTCCCTCGGCATCGGTTGCTCAAACTGCCATATTCTGTGATTTGCGTCGTATCGGGTGCCCTGCCGTTGGGCAATAAAATTGCACCATTCGAGCAATAATTTGCGTTGACCTGCTGAAGAATTGCCTCTGCCTTGTAGCGACATATAGTTCCAGCGGTAAGATGCTTGGGTATCGCAATTTGGTCTGCGGCTGTGTGCCGCACGCATGGGGCGCTTTTGCGCCTGCGAAAGGATCTTTGAATAACATGAAGGCAATCATCCCCGCCGCCGGTCTTGGCACGCGTTTTCTGCCTGGCACCAAGTGCACGCCCAAAGAGATGCTGCCGGTGCTCGACAAGCCCGTCATTCAGTATGTCGTCGAGGAGGCGCTCGACCCCGAGGAGGTCGACGATGCCATCATCGTTACTTCTCCCGGTAAGCCCGAGCTACTGAACTACTTCCAGCCCGATCGCTCGCTCGAGAACCTGCTGCGCGAGCGCGGCAAGAACGCCTATGCCGATGCCGTCGCCCACGCTGGCGGTATGCCGGTCGACTTCCGTTATCAGTACGAGCCCAAGGGCCTCGGCCATGCTATCCGCTCTGCTGCCGACGCCGTGGCAGGGGAGAACTTCCTGGTTCTTCTGGGTGACTACGTTGTGCCTAATCGCGACATCTGCGACAAGATGCTCGCCGTTTCCAAGGAGCACGGTGGAGCTTCGGTTATCGCCGTCGCTGCTTGCTCGCCCGAGGAAGTCAGCCGCTACGGCGTTATCGCCGGCGAGCGCGTCGGTTCGCTCGAGGGCGCCGAGGACGTTGCCGATGCAGAGCCGGGCGCTGTCTGGCGCATCGGCGGCCTGGTTGAGAAGCCCGCTCCCGAGGCGGCTCCGTCCAACCTGTACATTGTCGGCCGTTATCTGCTGAGCCCGCTGGTCATGGACCTTCTTGCCGACCAGCAGGCCGGTAAGGGCGGCGAGATTCAGCTGACCGACGCTATGGCCCGTTCGCTCGATCGCGAGGCCATGTACGCTGTCGTCATCGACCCGCTGTCGGGCTACGACACCGGCACTCCCTCTGGCTGGATGGCCACCAACGCCCTCATGGCTGCAAGCGACCCCCGCTTTGCCGATGCCTTCTGGGACGCCATCGACGAGCGCGGCGGATTGATGCGCAAGTAAACCTTCGGGCATCGACATTTACGGGCGTGGACCTCGGTCCGCGCCCGTTTTTTATAAGAGCTGCGATTGCCAGCTCTCTGTTCACAGAAAATATATGAACAGATGTTCGATACACATACATCTACCTGCCTGTTTTCTGTCGAAAAACTTTGCTACTCCAAAAACTCAATCGCGTCAAGGCTTTTCTTGCCCAACGGTCGGTACCTGATAAACTATTAGGTTGCGATAACTGGCGAAGCTATGCCTCGCCAACCCACCGAGCATTTCCGTGAAGGAGGAAAAACCTGGTGACCTACGCATACACTGCCACTGAGCGCAAGCGCGTCAGCTTCGGGAAAATCCCGGAGGCCATGGAGCTCCCCAACCTTATCTCTGTTCAAAGGGAATCCTTTGAGCGTTTTAAGGACGAGGGCCTTCGTGAGGCGTTCAAGGAATCCAGCCCCATCCAGAGCCAGAACCATGTTCTCGAGGTTACCTTCGGCGAGCATCAGTTCGGCGACCCCGCGCACACCGTCGAGGAGTGCCGCGAGAAGGACATGACCTATCAGGCCCCGCTTCTGACCGACGTCCGTCTCACCAACAAGGAGACCGGCGAGATCAAGGAGCAGCTCGTCTTTATGGGCGACTTCCCCATGATGACCGATCAGGGCACCTTCATCATCAACGGTACCGAGCGTATCGTCGTCTCGCAGCTCGTCCGCTCCCCGGGCGTGTACTACAGCTCCGAGATGGATTCGGGCAAGCAGATCTACAAGGCCCAGATCATCCCGTCCCGCGGTGCCTGGCTCGAGTTTGAGGTCGACAAGCGCGACCAGCTCATGGTCTCCATCGACCGTAAGCGCAAGCAGAGCGCCACGATGTTCCTGCGCGCCCTTGGCATCGCCGTCACCAACGACGACATCATCGAGTTGCTCGGCAACTCCGATGTGATTAAGCGCACCCTGGAGCGCGATACCGCCCTTACCCGCGAGGATGCTCTTATCGAGATCTACCGTCGCCTGCGCCCGGGCGAGCCTCCCACCGTGGATGCCTCCCGCAGCCTGCTCGAGGGCCTGCTCTTCAACCCGCAGCGCTACGATCTGGCCCGCGTCGGTCGTTATAAGGTCAACAAGAAGCTCAACCTCACCACCGAGGAAGAGGTCACGGTGCTCACCGACGAGGATATCGTCGCTACGCTGCGCTACCTGCTGTCCCTCGCCGCCGGCGAGCAGGGCTTCAAGGTCGACGACATCGACCACTTCGGCAACCGCCGCATCCGTACCGTCGGCGAGCTCGTCGCCAATCAGTTCCGTATCGGCATGAGCCGTATGGAGCGCGTCGTCCGTGAGCGCATGAGCTCCCAGGACATCGACGAGATCACCCCGCAGTCGCTCATCAACATCCGTCCGATCGTGGCCTCCATCAAGGAGTTCTTCGGTTCCTCGCAGCTCTCGCAGTTCATGGACCAGGCGAACCCCCTGACCGGTCTGACCCACAAGCGCCGTCTGTCCGCACTCGGCCCTGGTGGTCTTGCCGGCCACAAGTCCGGCTCCAGCCGCCGCACCAACGTGCCGACGGCCGTCCGCGACGTTCACAACTCGCACTACAGCCGCATGTGCCCGATCGAGACCCCCGAAGGCCCCAACATCGGCCTGATCGGCTCGCTCGCCCTCTACGCCCGCGTCAACGAGTACGGCTTCATCGAAGCTCCGTTCCGCCGCGTCGAGAACGGCGTTGCCACCGACCAGATCGACTGGATGACCGCTGACGAGGAAGAGAAGCACGTCATCGCGCCGGCCAACACGCCGCTCGATCCCAAGACCAACGAGTTCATCACGACCGATGCCGAGGGCAAGATCGTCCGTCCGCATACCGTGATCGCCCGTACCCGCGACTTCGACGGCTCCTTCGGCGCTCCCGCCGACGTGCCTGTCGAGGACGTCGACTACATGGACGTCTCGCCGCGTCAGATGCTCTCCGTCGCAGCCACGCTGATCCCGTTCCTTGAGCACGACGACGCTAAGCGTACGCTGATGGGCGCCAACATGCAGCGTCAGGCCGTGCCGCTGGTTCACCCTGCCGCTCCCTATGTCGGTACCGGCATGGAGCGTCGCGCCGCCCTGGACTCTGGCGAGGTCACCCTGGCCAAGAACGCCGGCGAGGTCATCTTTGCCGACGCCTCCAAGATTATCGTCAAGCATGCCGGCGGCATGGACGAGTATCACCTGGCCAAGTACCAGCGCTCCAACCAGTCCACCTGCATCAACCACCGTCCGCTCGTGCGCGTCGGTGACACCGTTGAGCAGGGCGAGCCTCTGGCCGACGGTCCTTCGACCGATCATGGCGAGCTCGCACTGGGCCAGAACCTCACCGTGGCATACATGCCGTGGGAAGGCTTCAACTACGAGGACGGTATCGTCGTGTCCGAGCGCCTGGTGGCCGAGGACCTGCTGACGACCATCAATATCACCCGTCACGAGATCGACGCCCGCGACACCAAGCTCGGCCCCGAGGAAATCACCCGCGAGATCCCGAACCTCTCCGAGGACATGCTTGCCAACCTCGACGAGGACGGCATCATCCGCATCGGCGCCGAGGTCGGCCCTGGCGACATCCTGGTCGGCAAGGTCACGCCTAAGGGCGAGAGCGCTCTGACCGCCGAGGAGCGCCTGCTGCGCGCCATCTTCGGTGCCAAGGCTCACGACGTCCGCGACACCTCCCTTAAGATGCCTCACGGCGCTTATGGCCGCGTCATCGACGTCGTCCGCTTTAGCCGCGAGAACGGCGACGACCTGGCTCCCGGCGTCAACGAGCAGGTGCGCGTCTACGTCGCCCAGCGTCGTAAGATCCAGCAGGGCGATAAGATCGCCGGTCGCCACGGCAACAAGGGCGTTATCTGCAACGTTCTGCCGGTCGAGGACATGCCCTACATGGCTGACGGTACCCCGATCGACGTTATCCTCAACCCGCTGGGCGTTCCTTCGCGTATGAACGTCGGCCAGCTGCTCGAGTGTCACCTTGGCTGGGCTGCTGCCTGCGGTTGGGATACCGAGGATGCCGACTCCGACAAGTATGTCCCCGGTCCGTTCTTCGTCTCGACGCCCGTTTTCGACGGCGCCAAGGAGGACGAGATCGCCGAGGTCATCCGTCGCGCCAACAAGAACATGCTCAACAAGGCCACCGCTGCCTTTGGCGATCACATGCGCCCCGAGTTTGTTACCCAGCTTGACGAGCGTGGCAAGACCCGCCTGTTCGACGGCCGCACCGGCGAGGAGTTCCGCGAGCCCATTACCGTGGGTACGTCCTACATCCTCAAGCTCGGCCACATGGTCGACGACAAGATCCACGCCCGTTCGACCGGCCCTTACAGCCTGGTTACCCAGCAGCCTCTGGGCGGCAAGGCTCAGTTCGGCGGCCAGCGCTTCGGCGAGATGGAAGTTTGGGCACTGTACGCTTACGGTGCTTCCAACGTCCTGCAGGAGATCCTGACCGTCAAGTCCGACGATACCGTGGGCCGCGTCAAGACGTACGAGTCCATCGTCAAGGGCGAGAACGTTCCTGTCCCGGGTATCCCCGAGTCCTTCAAGGTTCTCGTCAAGGAGATTCGCTCCCTCGCGCTGGACATCGAGCCCATGCACGATGCCGACGAGGACGCCTCCGCCCCTGTGACCGCCGAGGAGACCTCTGCTCTCGACGACCTGGCAGCGCTCGCCGGCGTTGACGCCGACGTCGAGGCCCAGGATGCCGAGACCGCCGAGGCGCCCGAGGCTGTCGCCGCCACGACCACTGATAAGGAGTAGTTGACTGTGGCAGATTTCGAAGCTACTGATTTTGACTCGGTAAAGATCTCCCTTGCCTCCGCCGACCAGATCCGTTCCTGGTCGCACGGTGAGGTCAAGAAGCCGGAGACCATCAATTACCGTACCCTCAAGCCCGAGAAGGACGGCCTGTTCTGCGAGAAGATCTTCGGTCCCGCCAAGGACTGGGAGTGCTCCTGCGGCAAGTACAAGGGCATCCGCTTTAAGGGCATCGTCTGCGAGCGCTGCGGCGTCGAGGTCACCTCGGCCAAGGTGCGTCGCGACCGCATGGGCCACATCGAGCTCGCCGCTCCCGTGTCCCACATCTGGTACTTCAAGAGCCCTACGAGCTTCCCGATGAGCCGTATGCTCGACATCAAGTCCAAGGACCTCGAGAAGGTTCTGTACTTTGCCAGCTACATCATCACCGAGGTCGACTACGAGGCTCGCGAGGCCGACGCCGACGACCTGCGCGAGGAGCTCGCCGCCGATCTGGAGGAGATCGATGCCGAGTGCGCCCGCCAGATCGAGTCCCTCAAGGAGCAGGGTAACCCCGAGAACTTCGACGAGTTCTCCGACGAGGAGCCGCTGACCCCCGAGGAGATCGCCTCTGGCATCGTCGACATCGAGGAAGAGTGCAAGGACGAGAAGCAGCTCCGCACGGACGCCTTCAACGCCTTCATGAAGCTCACCGAGCGCGACCTCATCTCCGATGAGCCGCTGTTCCGCGAGATGACCCGTTACTACTCCATGTACTTCAAGGGTGGTATGGGTGCCGAGGCCGTCCGCGACCTGCTCGCTGCCATCGACCTCCCCTCCGAGGCCGAGAAGCTCAAGGCCATCATCGCCGACGAGGACTCCCAGAAGCAGAAGCGCGAGAAGGCCGTCAAGCGCCTCGAGGTCGTTGACGCCTTCCTGAAGGGCGGCAACAGCCCCGCGAACATGATCCTGGATGTCATCCCGGTCATTCCGCCCGATCTGCGCCCGATGGTCCAGCTCGACGGCGGCCGCTTCGCCGCGTCCGACCTCAACGACCTGTATCGTCGCGTGATCAACCGTAACAACCGACTCAAGCGCCTGCTCGACCTGGATGCCCCCGCGATCATCGTGAATAACGAGAAGCGCATGCTCCAGGAGTCCGTGGACGCCCTGTTCGACAACGGCCGTCGTGGTCGCCCGGTCTCTGGCCGTGGCGGTCGCCCGCTCAAGTCGCTCGCCGAGGCCCTCAAGGGCAAGCAGGGTCGTTTCCGTCAGAACCTGCTGGGCAAGCGTGTCGACTACTCCGGCCGTTCGGTCATCGTTACCGACCCCAAGCTGCTGCTGCACCAGTGCGGTCTGCCCAAGACCATGGCGCTGGAGCTCTTCAAGCCCTTCGTCATGAAGCGCCTGGTCGAGCTTGGCAAGGTCGAGAACATCAAGGGCGCCAAGCGCGCTATCGACCGCGGTGCCACCTTTGTGTGGGATATCCTCGAAGAGGTCATCGACGGCCGCGTCGTGCTGCTCAACCGTGCACCGACCCTGCACCGTCTGTCCATCCAGGCCTTTGAGCCGGTGCTGGTCGAGGGCAAGGCTATCCACCTGCACCCGCTGGTCTGCTCGCCCTTCAACGCCGACTTCGACGGCGACCAGATGTCTGTCCACGTGCCGCTGTCCAGCCAGGCTCAGGCTGAGGCTCGCGTGCTCATGCTCTCTGCGAACAACCTGCGCTCGCCGGCATCCGGCAAGCCGGTTAACATCCCTTCGCAGGACATGATCATTGGTGTGTACTACCTCACCCAGGTCCGCGAGGGTCTGCCGGGTGAGAACCACGTGTTCGCCAGCTTCGACGACGCGCTGCACGCCTATGACTGCCGTTCCGAGGTCGACATGCAGGCCAAGATTCAGGTTCGCGTGTCCACTGCCGATGCCAACGTCATCAACGAGGACGGCACCCGTATCTTCCGCGTCAAGAACGGCAAGAACGAGTTCGTCGACTACGACGTCACCGGCAACAAGACCGCTCGCTTCGAGACC
>DBFMRS010000140.1:0-27593 GCA_048387515.1 Collinsella sp. | reverse complement strand
GCTGCCGGTTCGACCGGCGCGCCACGGGTCAAGATACACTAGGCCTGGACGAAGTCCGGGCCCGCGCCTTTAGACGCGAGCCCGGGGCCCGTGGGTTATACCCTAAGAGCAAACCACCCTTTTTAAGGGTGGTTCTGATTTGGTCGCGCGTTGTGCGTGGATAAGAAAAGGGCCCAAGGTTTGTGCCTTGGACCCCAAAGGGTTGATGAACTGGCTTAAGACTCGGCCGTGATTGTTAGAACTTGACGGTTGGTGCCTGGCGGGCGGCCTCGGCGGCCTCGAAGCCCTGGCGCTCCTTAAACTGGAAGATGCCGGCAAAGATAACAGCCGGGAACGTCTGAATGGCGTTGTTGTAGCTGAGCACGCAATCGTTGTAGCTCTGGCGCGCGTAGCTCACCTTGTTCTCGGTGTCCTCGAGCGTGGACTGGAGCTGCGTGAAGTTGGTGTTCGCCTTAAGGTCGGGGTAGGCCTCGGCGACGGCAAAGAGCTGGCGCAGCGCACCGGTCAGCACGTTGTCCGCTTCCATCTTGGCCTCGGGGGTGGTGGCGCTCACGGCGGCGTTGCGTGCGTTGACTACAGCGGCGAGCGTGTCCTGCTCGTGCTTGGCGTAGCCCTTGACGGTCTCGACCAGGTTAGGGATCAGGTCGTTGCGGCGCTGCAGCTGCGTGTCGATGTTCTGCCAGGCGTTATCGATGCGATTGCGCTTGGTGACCATGTTGTTGTAGATGCCGGCTATGGCGCTGACGATCACAACGACAACAACGATACCGATGATGACGGGAAGCATGATGTCTCCGTTTCGAATGGCAGCGGCGTCTTGCGCCGGCCGTTGTTGGTATAACGTATCTAGTATACCCGCAACCTTTGGCGGTGCCGAACTTTCCGGTAAGCGTTATGTTTCAACCAGGGAGAGGGGCGCCAATATGGAACGGGTGGTACAGGTGTAAGATATGCGACAAATTAAGGAATGCTGTCTACACCTTGAGGATGGCGATACGGATGGACCTTCGCATCAAGAAAACCTATCGTGCTCTGTTCGATGCCTTTACCGAGCTTTTGGAAGAGCATCGGTTTGAGGATTTGACGGTTGCCATGCTTTGCGACCGGGCCCTGATTCGCCGCACAACGTTCTATAAGCATTTTCGTGATAAAAACGATTACTTTGCCTTCTATATCGATGAGCTTATGACGGGCTTGCCGCAAAACCGGACCGATGCAGCGGACACGGAGCCGCTTGATGACGTACGGGCGCTTCGCCATGAGGTCTTTGACGATGCCATGAATATGATTCTGGCGCATGAGCAGCTCATGGATAACCTTTTGGCCAGCAGCATGTCGGGCATGCTGACCGGCATGATTTGCGACCGCATTGCGCGTTCCATCCGCGAGCGTGTGATGAGCTCGCTTGCCGAAGATGCCCTGGCGCCCGTTTCGCTCGAGACGACATCGGAGTTTATCGCCGGTGGCATTATTCGACTGTTCACAAATTGGTGGGAGTCGGGTCACGATCTTGAGCGTCGACCCGAGATGGCCGACGTGGTTGATGCACTGTTTGAGCGCACCATGACGCCGGTGAATCACTAGAAGTGGCGGAGAGAGGGGGATTCGAACCCCCGGAACGCTCTCGCGCTCAACGGTTTTCAAGACCGCCGCATTCAACCGCTCTGCCATCTCTCCGTGAGTCGTAATGATAGCATCGTTTTGAATTTGCAACAGGGAAGGCGAACGATGACGAGCACCGAAATCGACGAGAAGTTCATGCGCGAGGCGCTGGCCGAGGCGCGCGCCGCCGCTGCGGTGGGCGAGGTACCGATTGGCGCCGTGGTAGTGCGCGCGGGCGAGATTGTCGCGAGGGCGCATAATCGCCGAGAACTCGACCAGGACCCTGCGGCGCATGCCGAGTTTTCGGCCCTGTGCACTGCCGCTCGGTTGCTCGGTCGTTGGCGCCTTTCCGATTGCACGGTCTATGTAACGCTCGAGCCGTGCTGCATGTGTGCGGGGCTTATGGTCAACGCGCGCGTGGGGCGCTGCGTGTATGGCGCGACTGATGCCAAGGCGGGCGCGCTGGGTTCGCTGTACGACCTCAATGTCGATTCGCGCCTGAACCATCGATTTAATGTGACCGCCGGCGTGCTGGCAGGCGAGTGCCGCGAGATGCTGAGCGACTATTTTAGTGGGCTGCGTGGCGCCGATGGCGCTGGCTGCGGTTGTGGGACCGATCTTGAGGCGCATGCCGCTCATGCCGAGGCGCTCGCGTGTGCCGAAGATATTGACGTTGAGGCGGTCGATTTTGGTCCCGCGTGCCGCCGGCCCCGCCGTGTGCTGTTGGCGATTGATTCCTTTAAGGGCAGCGTTTCGAGCGCGCAGGCGGAGGAGGCCGTTGCCGAAGGCATGTGCCGTGTGTGGCCCGATGCCGAGTTGAACGCTTTGCCACTGGCAGATGGTGGCGAGGGAACGCTCGATGCCATCGCCGCATGCGGCGGTGAGCTCTCGACCTGCGAGGTTACAGGCCCCTTGGGCGACCGCGTGTCTGCCCGGATGCTGGTGGACGGTGAGCACAAGTCAGCTGTAATTGAGATGGCCGAGGCGGCGGGTATTGGGTATTCGTCCTGCACGGAGTCGGCGGCGTTGGCGGCCACAACCTATGGCGTGGGCGAGCTGATGCTCCGTGCGGTTCGTGCCGGGGTAAAGACTATCTATATTGGTCTGGGCGGCAGCGCCACCAACGACGGTGGCGCCGGCATGCTGCAGGCGCTGGGTGCCCACCTTGTTGATGAGCGTGGCTGCAATATCGCCCCCGGTCTCGCGGGCCTTGAACACGTGGCGAGTATCGATTTGGCACCGGCGCTTCGGGCACTAAATGGCACGCGTGTCGTGGTGCTTTCCGATGTCGAGAATCCGCTCGTGGGGCGTCGAGGCGCACTGGCGGTGTTTGGTGGGCAGAAGGGTTTGCCGACGGGTGATGCCGAGGTACTGCGCGGGTTCGACAGCTGGATGGTCGGCTATGGTCGTCTGCTCGATACGGCGATTGCCGAGGCACGGGCTCAGGGGTTATTGCGCGTGCCCGAGGGCGTGCGGACATTTGGCTCGGTGCTCGGTGTGCCCGGTGCCGGCGCCGCCGGCGGCCTGGGCGCCGCGCTGCTAGCGCTCGGTGCGGAGCTGCGCTCGGGCGTGGAGACGGTGCTTGATCTGATTGGGTTTGACGAGCGCGTGCACGATGCCGACCTGGTCATAACGGGCGAGGGTAATATGGACGAGCAATCCGCTGCCGGTAAGGCGCCGGTGGGCGTGGCCCGTCGTGCGAAGCGATATGGCAAGACAGTGGTCGCCGTCGTGGGCGGTCGCGCTGACAACCTGGATGCGGTGTATAGGCAGGGCGTCGACCTGGTTTTGCCGGTCTGCCGCAAGCCCATGTCCCTCGACCAGGCACTCGGTGTGCAAGAAGCCAAAACCAACCTCACCTGCGCCGGTGAAGCAGCCGCCCAAGCCTACGACCTTGGCCGTATCTAAAAGTAGTAAAAAGCTCCGCCCCAAATTAGCTGTCTTGCCCCATCGGGCGGGAGCGGGTAATATATATCGAACACCTAGCGCGTTCGATGGGTTCGGATGACGACATGTTCCGAATCTGGTCAGGTCCGGAAGGAAGCAGCCATAAGGAGCCTCTGTCGGGCATCCGGATCCATCGAGCGCGCTTTTATTGCGCGGTTTTTACCGCTATCCAAGATTCTTCTGTAACGAGTTGCTTACGCATCTCCAGTGCTCTCCGTACTATCATGAATCAGATTGAAGAGAGATGATGATAGGGAGCGCCTTTTTATGATTGAGCTGCTCAGGCGTTTTGGTGGTAAGTTTCGCCGGTATATGGTGATTGGCCCTGCGTGTAAGCTGATCGAAGTGATCTTTGACCTGCTGACGCCGCTGGTGATTGCCCAGATGATCGATAAGGGTATTGGCGCACACGATGTCAACGCCGTTATCCACTACGGCATGGTACTTGGCGCCATGGCTGTGATCGGCATCTCGTTTACGCTCGTCTGCCAAAAGATGGCGGCGCTCACCTCGCAGGGCATGGGCACCGATATCCGCGGTGCGCTCTACCAGCACATCAACAAGTTGAGCTATGCCGAACTCGACCGCTTTGGCACGCCGTCGCTTATCACCCGCATCACCAACGACGTCAACCAGGTGCAGCTCGCTGTGGCGCTGGGCGTACGCATGCTCATCCGCTGGCCCTTCTTGGCGGTGGGCTCTATGTGCGCGGCCCTTGCCATCGACCTTAAGCTCGGCATGATCTTCTTGATCTGCACGCCCGCTATCGGCCTGGTGTTTTGGTTTGTCATGGCGCGCTGTATCCCGTATTACAGGCAGCTGCAGGCAAAGCTCGACCGCATCGCGCTTATCTGCCGCGAGGGGCTTTCGGGCGCCCGCGTTGTTCGCGCCTTTGTGCGTGAGGACCACGAGCGCGAGCGTTTTGCCCAAGCCGCCGATGACCAGGCCAATACTGCCATCGCGGTGGGCAAGCTCTCGTCGATCCTTAATCCCGTCACGTTTCTTGTGATGAACCTGGGCGTGTGCGCCATCCTGTGGGTGGGCGGCATCCAGGTCAACGTGGGCGAGCTCACGCAGGGTCAGGTCATGGCGTTTGTGAACTACATGACGCAGACGCTCACCTCCATCGTGTACGTCGCCAACCTGGTCGTGGTCTTTACCAAGGCGAGCGCCAGCGCGTCGCGTATCAACGAGGTGCTCAATTGCGTGCCGAGCATCACTGACGAGGGCAACCAGCCGGTCGCGCTGCCCAAGCCGGGCAATGTCGCTCCCGTTCCTGCGCTGAGCTTGAGCCATGCGAGCTTCTCGTTTGGCGCCGGCGCGGCCAATGCTGTCAACGATGTGACGCTGGAACTCCCGCTGGGCAAAACGCTCGGCATTATCGGCGGTACGGGCAGCGGTAAGTCCACGCTCGTCTCGCTTATCCCGCGCCTGTACGATGCGGGCACCGGCAGTGTGAGCGTGATGGGTGCCGACGTGCGCACCTGGCCGCTCGACCAGCTGCGCCATGTGGTCGCGACCGTTCCGCAGCGAGCGTCGCTGGTGAGCGGCACCATCCGCAGCAACCTGACCTGGCGTGACGAGGCGGCGACCGACGAGGAGCTCTGGGCGGCACTCGACATGGCGCAGGCGAGCGAGTTCGTGCGCAACAAGCCGCAGGGGCTCGATGCCCCGGTCGAGGCGGGCGGTAAGAACTATAGCGGTGGCCAGCGCCAGCGCCTGACTATCGCGCGTGCCCTGGTGGGCTCGCCGCAGGTTCTGATCATGGATGACTCCGCTTCGGCGCTCGACTTTAAGACCGATGCGGCGCTTCGCCATGCCATTCGCGAGCGCAGCATGCGCGGTGCCGCCAAGGGCGGGCTGCCGCTGACCACGGTGATTGTGAGCCAGCGCGTCTCGACCGCGCGCGATGCCGACGTGATCTGCGTGCTCGACCATGGCTCGGTTGCCGGCCTGGGCACACATGACGAGCTCTATGCGACCTGTCAGCTCTATCGCGAGATTTGCCAGTCGCAGCTGCGCCGCGAGGAGCTTGAGGGCCAGCGGGGGAGCACAGCGCCCGCGCTCGCCCCAGGTGCCCCAACCGCCCCCGCATCCGTCTGCGCAAAGGAGGGATGCTAAATGAATCCGTACACTTCCTCCGGTTCGGTCGCCACGATGACGGCTAACGTGTCCGGTAACGATAACCTCAACGACCTGGGCGACGGTCTGCGCCAGCCCGGCGATCCCGAGCGCTATCCCGTGGGTGCGGTGACCCGCCGCCTGATGGGCTACGTCCGTCCGCATCGTATCTCGTTTACGGCGTCGTTTGTGAGTGCCGCCGTCTCGGTGGTCCTGCAGCTCTACACACCCATCCTCATTGGCGAGGGCATCGACCTGATCGTTGCCGCGGGCCAGGTGGACTTCGATGCGCTGCTGCCGCTCGTTACCAAACTCGCGCTCGTCGTGGTGGGAGCTGCGGCCTTCCAGTGGCTGCAGGGCTACTGCGTCAACCGCCTGTCCTACGAAACGGTGCGCGACATGCGCGTGGAGGCGAGCGACAAGCTCAGCCGCATGCCGCTCAGCTTTATCGACAGCCATGCTCACGGCGACCTTATGAGCCGCGTGGTCAACGACGTCGACCAGGTGGGCGACGGTCTGCTGCAGGGCTTTACCCAGCTTTTCACCGGCGTTATCACCATTGTGGGCACGCTCGCGTTTATGCTTTCCATCAACCTGACCATGACGCTCGTGGTGGTGCTCGTCACGCCGCTCTCCATCTTTGCGGCCAGCGCCATCGCCAAGCTTTCCAACAAAAGCTTTACGGCGCAGCAGCGTATTCAGGGTCAGCTTGGCGGCCATATCGAGGAGTACGTGGGCGAGCAGAAGCTTGTCGACGCCTTTGCCTATGGCTCGAACGCTCAGCAACGCTTCGATGCCCTCAATGCCGAGCTCTACACCGCGGGCGAGCGCGCGCAGTTTATGGGTTCGCTCTCCAACCCCGGTACGCGTTTTATCAATAACATCATCTATGCCGTGGTCGCTGCGATCGGCTGCGTGGGCGTGATCACGGGCGTGCCCGCGGCGCTTACGGTGGGCGGCGTGCAGATCTTCCTGTCCTATGCTAACCAGTACACCAAGCCGTTCAACGAGGTCACCAACGTCATCACGCAAATCCAGACGGCGTATGCCTCGGCGCGCCGCATGTTTGCGCTGCTCGATGCCCGCGAGCAGGAGCCCGATGCGGCGGATGCCGTGGAACTTGCCGCCCCGCAGGGCGAGGTCGCCTTTGAGCATGTGGACTTTAGCTACGTGTCCGACCGCAAACTGCTGCAGGACATCTGCGTCGAGGCCAAGCCCGGCATGCGCTTTGCCCTGGTCGGTCCCACGGGCTGTGGAAAGACGACGCTCATCAACCTGCTACTGCGGTTCTACGATATCGATGCCGGTCGCATTGCGGTCGATGGCCGTTCCTCGCGTGACTACACGCGCGCAAGCCTGCGCCGCGCCTTTGGCATGGTGCTGCAGGACACTTGGCTGTTCGAGGGCACGGTGGCGGACAACATCGCTTACAGTTGCCCAGGAGCTACGCGCGAGCAGGTTGTCGAAGCCGCCAAGCGCGCTCATGCGCATAAGTTTATCGTGCAGCTGCCAGGCGGCTACGATACGGTGATCGGCGAGGACGGCGGCACGTTTAGCCAGGGCCAAAAGCAGCTGCTGTGCATCGCACGCGTCATGCTCACTGACCCGGCGATTCTGCTGCTGGACGAGGCGACCTCGAGTATCGACACACGCACCGAGCTGCAGGTGCAGGCAGCATTCGACGAGCTCATGGCCGGCCGTACGAGCTTTGTCGTGGCGCATCGCCTGAGCACGATTCGCAACGCCGACTGCATTCTGGTCATGCGCGACGGCCAGATTATCGAGCGCGGCACGCACGACGAGCTGCTAGCGGCAGGCGGCTTCTACGCCGAACTCTATCGCAGCCAATTTGCCCAGTGAGCAAGCCCGTGGGGCAAATTAATCAATCGACAGACGGTGGTTTACATCTGTCACGTTAGTACTAAGATAGTCATCTAATAAATTGCATTAGTGGCTTTAGTTTTGGGGGAAACGAGGCAACGTGACTATGACGTGCTCTCTGGTGGTTAACAGCAAGAGCGGTAATACCAGGATGGTTTCGGGCGCGATCAAGCGCGCTCTGCAGGCTGCGGGTGTTGAGTTTGTCCATGCCGCGGCGTTGAGCGACGATGCGGATGCAGATCAGGTTGCGCTCGAGGCGCAGGGCGCCTGCGCGGCCGACACGGTGCTCGTCGGTTTTTGGTGCGACAAGGGCGCGTGCACGCCTTCGGTCGCGGCGTTGCTCTCCGCCTTGCACGGCAAGCGCGTGTTCCTGTTTGGCACCTGCGGCTTTGGGGCCGACCAGAGCTACTATCAGCAGATTATCGATCGCGTAACTTCCAATTTGGCTGGGGATGCCGAGCTTGCGGGCTGGGCGATGTGCCAGGGCAAGATGGGCCCCGCGGTCAAGCAGCGCTACGAGGCCGTGCTCGAGCAAGATCCCGACAACGCCCGCGCTAAGTTGCTGCTCGACAACTGGGTTGCCGCAAAGGACCATCCCACCAAGGAAGATCTGGATAACATGGCTGCAGCCGCCAAGAAGGCTGTGCTGGGCGAGTAGCTTCGCCGTTCGCGGTCCTTCGTGCAAAACAATACAAATGTGAAAGCCTCGAAATCCTCGAGGCTTTTTTCTGGACACTCGCGGGCGCAACGATGGCAAGCGTTTGGGGCGATATTTTCCATCACCCTGATGACGAGGCCGTCCTGGACGACACGCTCTCATGCGTTCGCTGGATGCATTCAGAGTGGGACGGGCTTTCCGGATGGATGGGGTTTCGGAAAGTGCGTCCCAGAATTTGCCTTTGGAGTGGGATGCAGTTTCCCAACGGAGCCACAAGCGGAAACTGCATCCCATTCCGGACGTGAATTCTGGGACACGGTTTCCGGATTCAAAAAAGGCCACAAGACGTGGCCTTCAACTTATATATGTGGCGGATACCCCCCCCATGACAAGCCGCGCTCCAACAACAGGGCGTCTGTCCGGGCGGAGGCATATAAGGTTCATCGCGAGTTCCGCACGCAAAGGGGGCCACTTAATGTGGCCCCCGTCTTGCGCAGGACTGTCCGAGCAGGGAACCTTATATGCCTCCGCCTGGACAGACGTTTCAGTTGTGGCTCAGCAGCTAGCAGCTACTTAATCTTGGTCGTACCCGGCGCCAGGTTGGGGTCGGTCTCGTTGGCCTCGGTCTGGAAGTGCTCGGTGTAGACGTTCTTGCCGTCGCGGAACATCTCGTAGTACTGCATCTTGGCGTAATCCTCGCGTGCCTTGGTGGCGGCTGCGGCATCGGCGTCGTCACCGGTGACGTTGGAGGAGAGCGCCCAGCGCAGGCTGGCGTCCTCGTAGCCCACCGAGTTGATGGCGGGCAGCGACTTACGCAGCGTCATGTGCGCTTTCTGGTAGTCGGTCAGCGGTGCGCCGATTAGCTGCATCAGCTGGGTGGACAGGTAGTTGGTGGACAGGTCGTCGACCTCGCTCGTCTGGTCGCAGCCGGCAACGTCGTAGTTAGCCCAGATGATGTAGTCGGTCTGCCACAGGCGCTCCTGGTGCGTGGCGTCGTCCTCGTCGGTAAACCACTTGTCGTTGAACTTGGACGGGAAGAACGGCTGGTGGTCGCCCCAGAACACCACGACCACCTTGCGGTCGAGCTTGCTCAGGGCGTTGAGGAAGTAGCGCAGCGCCTGGTCGGACTGCTCAATGCACGAGACATACTCGTCGACATCGGACAGCGTACCGTCCTCGACGGTCTTGGTGTCCAGGTCGGTCGTGTCGATGTTGAGATGCATCTGCTTGTCGACCGGCAGCAGGCCCGTGTCGTAGCCCGAGTGGTTCTGCATGGTCACGTCGAAGATAAACTGCGGATCGGCGTTCTGGTCGAGCAACTCGAGAATCTTGTCGTAGGTAGCCTGGTCGGTCACCATGCCGCGCAGGGTGTCGGCTCCCTGGAAGTCGTTGATGGACAGGAACTGGTCAAAGCCAAAGTCCTTGTAGACGTTCTCGCGGTTCCAGTTGGTCGCGTGGTTGGGGTGCATGGCCGTGGTGGAATATCCGAGCGACTTGAACTGCTCTGCCAGGTTCCCGGTCGTTTCCATGTTGTAGATGGTGTAGGGGTACACACCCGAGCCCAGGTTGGCCATGGAGTTGCCGGTCATAAACTCAAACTCGGTATTGGCGGTACCGCCGCCGTAGGCGCTCACGTAGAGCTTGCCGCGGCTGAGGCAGTTGGACAGGCTCTTAAAGTACTGCGGGCCCTCGTAGCCGGCGCGCATATTCTGGTAGATGGATAGATCCGAGAAGGTCTCGTTCATGATGGCGATGACCGTGGGCTTCTCGCTGTCGAACTGCTCCTTTGCGGCGGCGCGCTCGTCGCTCTTGGCCGCGTCGGACTTGTCGTAGGCCTTGGCGTACTTTTTGAGCGTGGCCTTGGCATCGTCGACGGAGTAGTCGGCGGGTTTGGGCGGCTTGATGGACTGCGCCGCACTAATAAAGGCGGGCAGGTAGCCCTCGCGCCAGTAGCTCTCGAGCGGGCGCCAGGTGTAGACGGTGATGCCGAGGGTGTTGTAGTAGTCGATGAGCGTGACATGCGCGGTTACGCCGCCCAGGCACAGCACTGCCACGAGCAGGTTGGTGAGCAGCATACGCTTGGCGTTGGCGGCACCCTTCTGACGGTGCGGTGCCACCAGGCCGGCGTACTCGCACAGCAGCATGGCGATGGCGGTAAAGCCCATGGACAGCACGCAGAACAGCGAGATCGAGAAGGTGTAGCCGTTGCCGGCGACCGCGGCGGCGGTGGAGATGGCCGAAAGGTCGCCCGGCTGGATGGGCATGGATTTAAACGTGATGACGAAGAACTCGGCAATGCCCAGGACAAAGAGGGCAAAGGCCAGGACCGCGGGAGCTGCGCCGTGGCGCTGGAATAGGAAGAACAAGCCGGTCATGAGCACGGTGATGATGGCCCACTCGAGCAGGATGCACAGGGGGTAGACCCAGGTAAAGTCGTGGTTGGACGAGACTTCCATTCCCAGCAGCGCAAAGACGCCGGCGAGCAGCAGGCACAAGACAGCGGCGACGAGCGGTTTGCCCACAAAGGCGCCGCGCAGGCGGGCGAGCTTGCCGGTGGGGGCGGGGGCGTCGGGCGCGGCGAACGCAAAGACGCGCGGGGCGATGCGGTCGCGTGCGATGCTGGCCCAAGCGCAGCCGGTGAGGATGGCGTTGGTTAGGATGAGCATCACAAAGGCGAGCGGCTCGTTTTGGGCGACGAGGCCAATGGCGCCCCAAATGGTCAAAAAGAGCTGGAACAGGCCGAAGGCGACGCTCCACCCAAGAGCGCTTTTGGCAACGGTGCCCGACTGAGCGCGAATGGCCTTGGCCTCGCGCAAGACAAGGTAGACGGTCGCCGCAAGACCGACGAGCGAGATGGCGGCAGCGAACATGCTGAGACTCCTCACAAACTAAAACCTACGAAAGCGGGGGTTTACCCGATTGTTACCAAGATATGCGCTGCAATTGGTGGCTGCGCACAACAACCAGCCATATTAACGCGCACGTGTGGCGGTGTGGCGCAATGGAGTGGCGACCTGCGCGATAATGGACGGGAATTACACGGAAACGTAAAGGCTTCTTAAAGAATTAGCGAGGATGAGGCGATGAACGAGCAGGTTTGCACCAAGGCTGTGGATACGTGCGGCTATCCGGTCGAGACGACGGGCAATGCGGTGCTGGACACGTTGGAGCACCGTTCCTCCACGCGTGCCTTCGCGCGTGATGACGATGACCGTCCCGTGGCGGTGACCGACGAGCAGCGGGCGGCGATTCTGCATGCGGCGAGTCGTGCGCCGTCGGCGGGCGCCATGATGATGTATTCCATCGTGAGCATCCGCGAGCAGGCAACGCTCGACCGCCTGGCCGACCTGTGCGACCACCAGCCCATGATCGCCAAGGCGCCCTGGGCACTGATATTTGTGGTCGATTATGCCAAGTGGATCGATCTGTTTGAGCACGTGGGCTGCTTTGAGCCCGAGTTTGTCGAGCGCACGGGTAAGGCGCCCCGCCGCGCGCCGGGTTTGGGCGACTTTGCCATCGCGGCCCAGGACGCCGTGATCGCCGCGCAAAACGCCGTGGTTGCCGCCGAGGCTCTGGGCCTGGGGAGCTGCTATATCGGTGATATCGTCGAGAATGCCGAGGAAGTTGCCGAGCTGCTCGATCTGCCGCCCTATACCATGCCGCTGTCGATGCTCATCATCGGCACGCCCCGCAAGGAGCGCCCGGCTATTGCGCATCCCGTGGTGAACCTGGTGCACGAGGAGCGCTACTGCCGCGCCGATGCTGCGACCATGGACGCGCAGGTGGCCGAGATGGACGCGATGTTCCGTCCGCATGCCCGCGAGGTAGGCGAGCGCGTGGTGGATATCTACACCCGCAAGCACACGAGCCCCTTTATGGCCGAGATGAGCCGTTCCATGGAGTGGTGGTTCAAAAACTGGCTCGGCAAGTAACGAATGCGGCGATGTGACAAAGGGACAGTCCCTTTGTCACATTCCATATCGCCGAGGTGGCCTAAAGGCCGTATAAATGTTTATTTAGCTGGGAAAACAGTGCATTAAAACATGGGCCGATTACCTATAATCCCTTCGAACATTAAAGTTGGGAGGAAACCGGCTTATGGAACAAAAGGCCAAGGAGGCAGCCTCGCACGCTGCGATTCCTGTGAGCATCTCGGCGATGCTCGTCACGCTGGGCGTGGTGTACGGCGATATCGGCACCAGCCCTATGTATGTAACCAAGGCGCTCGTCGCCGGCAACGGCGGCATCGGAAGCGTCACGGAGGAGTTCGTGCTCGGCGCGCTCTCCCTTGTCGTGTGGACGGTCACGTTGCTGACCACCATCAAGTATGTGCTCATCTCGCTGCGCGCCGATAACCATGGTGAGGGCGGCATCTTTGCCCTGTACAGCCTGGTCAAGCGCTGCGGCAAGTGGCTTATCATCCCCGCCATGCTGGGTGGCGCCGCGCTTCTCGCCGACGGCATCCTGACGCCGGCCGTTACCGTTACCACGGCCATCGAGGGCCTGCGCACCATCCCGGCGGTCCATGCCGTGCTGGGCGATGACCAGGGTCGCGTCGTCGCCATTACGCTCGCCATCATCATCGCGCTTTTTTTGGTGCAGCGCATCGGTACGGCCAAGATCGGTCACGCCTTTGGCCCCATCATGACGCTGTGGTTCCTGTTCCTGGGCGGCACGGGTCTGTTTTTTGTATTCCAGCACCCCGCCGTGCTGCTGTGCCTCAACCCGCTGCGCGGCATCGCCTTTTTGCTGAGCCCCAACAACCACGCGGGCATCATGATTCTGGGCAGCTGCTTCCTCGCCACCACCGGTGCCGAGGCGCTCTACTCCGACATGGGCCACGTCGGCCGCGGCAACATCTACGCTACCTGGCCATTCGTTAAGTGCTGCCTGCTGCTGTCCTATATGGGTCAGGGCGCTTGGCTTATGAACAACGCTGCCAACCCCGAGCTCATGGGCATTGCCGACCTCAACCCGTTCTACCAGATGCTCGCCCCGGGCCTGCGCCCGTTTGCCGTAGGCCTTTCCACCGTCGCGGCCATCATTGCCTCGCAGGCGCTCATCACCGGCGCGTTTTCGCTGGTGTCCGAGGCCAGCCGCCTGGACCTTATGCCGCACATGCAGGTCTTCTACCCTGCCGAGACCAAGGGCCAGCTCTACATCCCCATGGTCAACAACGTCATGCTTGTCGGCTGCGTCATCGTGGTGCTGCTGTTCCAGAACTCGGCGCATATGGAAGCCGCCTACGGCCTTGCCATTACGCTGACTATGATGTGCACCACGCTGCTGCTCTTCTTCTACCTGCACGAGGAGCGCAAGCTCAAGGTTGCTCCGTGGATCTTCGCGGCCTTCTTCCTTTTGCTCGAAGGCTTCTTCTTCGTGAGCTCGCTCACCAAGTTCTTCCACGGCGGCTACTTCACCATCCTCATGGCTGCACTCATCATGGGCATTATGGTGTGCTGGTACAACGGCACGGCGGTCGAGCAGCGCCAGTTTACGCTGCTGCCGCTGCGCAGCTACCTGCCGCAGCTCAAGCGCCTGCGCGACGACGATCGCTATGAGCGCATGAGCGACAACGTCGTGTACCTGACCAAGGACACCCATACCGACTACATCGACCGCGATATCGTCTATTCGATCTTGGACAAGCATCCCAAGCGCGCCCGCGCCTGGTGGTTTGTGAATGTCGAGACCATGGACGAACCGCACACCTTTGCCTATTCGGTCGAGACGTTCGGCACCGATTACGTGTTCCGCGTGCATCTGTACCTGGGCTACAAGATCAACCAGCGCGTCAATGCCTACCTGCGTCAGGTCGTTCAGGACCTGGCTGCCACCGGCGAGCTGCCGCCGCAGACGCATGACTACTCGGTCTACAAGGATCCGGGTAACATCGGCACGTTCAAGTTCGTCCTGATCCGTAAGCTTCTGGCGCCCGAAAGCGATGTGGAGCCGAGCGAGCGTACGGCCATCACGCTCAAGTACATCATCCGCCGCGCCGCCGGCACGCCTGCGCGTTGGTACGGCCTGGAGAACTCCAACGTGAGCTTTGAGTACGTGCCGCTGTTCACCAAGTTCAAGGCCGTGAACAAGATGCAGCGCCTGGCCCCCAACGAGCGGCCGTAGACGTCGGCGGCTACACGGAGTTGGTTTTTGATGGATAAGCATGAGGCCGGGGAGGTAAACATGGATACAAAGGCGCTCGATGGCCGTGAGGCGGTGGTCGAAATGGTGCGTGAGGCGCGCGTCGACGCCGCCGAAGATCGGTTCTTTACGAATCGTGCCAACATGGATATGGCCGATCGCGTAATTTCGATCGTGGCACTGGTATTTGGAGCGGTGTGCGTGTGTGCCCTGCTCGCGCACGTGCTGTTTGTCTAGCGACCGCAGGTTGCAAAGGCTATACACTTGGAACCACCACAAGGGAAACCACCACAAAGGTGCCTGTCCCTTTGTGGTGGTTTTTGTTTTTGAGAGAGGGGCGGGGCGCTGATGGACGTCCGTGCGGACGGTGATATTGCCGAGAACTTTTGGTGGCGGCGCACTACGATGACGCGTCGCGGCCCCCTGTACGATATCTGCGTGTCGGTGGGGCTGCTGGTCGCGGCGACGATTGTGGGCGCGCTGCTCGACCATCCGGGTCTCGCGCCGAGCATCATGATCGTCTATGTGTTCGCCGTTCAGCTGTGCGCATTCTTTACCTGGAGTCGCCTGTATTGCTTGCTGAGCTCGGCTGCCGCCGTGGCGCTCTACAACTTCTTGTTTGTCGACCCGCGCTACTCGCTGTCGCTTATCGACCGCGGCTATCCCGGCATGTTCTTCATCATGTTCGTGGTCTCGCTTGTGTCGAGCTCGATTGCGTTGGCCCTGCGCCGCGCCTTGGCACAGGCTGCCGCCAGCGACCGCCGCACGCATATGGTGCTCGAGACCAATCGCATGTTGCAGCGCTGCGCCGACGAGCAGCAGATCGTTCACGCCATGGCCACGCAGCTGGCGCGTCTTTCGGGCTGTCCGGTTGTGTGGTACAGCGCCGACGCCGAGGGCGATGACCTGCTGCCGCGTGCGACGTACACGGCCGTGGGCGATGCCGCCCCGGTGCACGAGCTGGCGCCGCAGATGCCGCCGAGGCTCTCGGCGTCCGCCTACGTGGGAACGCCGCTCGATGCTACGTTCGGCGGCTCGGCGTTTTATGGCATCTACCTGACGGTTCGCACAGGCGACGGCTTCGCGCGCTCGGGCGACCCCGCCTCGGTGGTGGGCGTGCTGGCTATCGTTGCCGAGCCCGACGTGCTGACGCACGAGGAGCGGACACTTGCCGATGCTATCGTGAGCGAAGGCGAGCTGGCGCTCGATCGCGCCCGCGCCATGGAGGCCCGCGAGGAGGCGGCGGTGCTTGCCAAAAATGAGCAGCTGCGCGCCAACCTGCTGCGCTCCATCTCGCACGACCTGCGCACGCCGCTCACCAGTATTTCGGGTAATGCCGATGTGCTGCTCGACCAGGGCTCGACCGGCACCGCCGTGCTCGACGCCCAAACGCGCCGCGGCCTGCTCTTGTCCATTCGCTCGGATGCGCAATGGCTCAACGCCACCGTCGAGAACCTGCTCGCCATCACCAAGCTCGAGGGCGGCGGTATGCGCCTGTCGACCACGCTCGAGCTCATGGACGATATCGTGGAGGAGGCGCTGCGCCACGTGAACCCTGCCGTGCGCGAGCACGACCTTAAGGTGGTGGCGTGCGATGAGCCGGCGCTCGTCAACGTCGATGCGCGCCTGATGGTGCAGCTGGTGGTCAATCTGGTGAACAACGCCATCACCTATACGCCCGCAGGCTCGCATATCATGATTTCGATTAGCGTCGACGATGGACGCGTGGCGTGCTCGGTGGCCGATGATGGTCCAGGCATCGCACCCGAGGATCGCGAGCGCATCTTCGAGTCGTTCTATACCGCCAACCATGGCCTGGCCGACAGCCACCGTAGTGTGGGCCTGGGGCTTTCGCTCTGCCGCTCCATTGCGCTGGCGCATGGCGGTAGCATAGAGGTTGCCGCGGCGGACCCGCACGGCTCGGTCTTTACGATTGAGCTTCCCGTCGCCGACGTTTCGTTTGATAAGGAGTAGCGCTGTGCCGAACTCTGCCGTAAAACCGCTCATCTTGGTCGTTGAGGACGACCCCGCTGTCCGCAATCTTATTGTTGCCGCGCTCGAGGCGCACGGCTTGCGTCATATGGCCGTGGAGACCGCCCATGCCGCCATCGCTGCCGCCTCATCGCAGGCACCGAGCATTGTGCTGCTCGACCTGGGTCTGCCCGATATGGACGGCGTCAAGGTGGTGGAGTCGGTGCGCGCATGGTCGGGCATGCCGATTATCGTGGTATCGGCGCGTAGCGAGGACGCGGACAAAATCCGCGCACTCGATGCCGGCGCCGACGACTACCTGACCAAGCCGTTTTCGGTCGAGGAGCTGCTCGCGCGCATTCGCACGACGCTCAGGCGCCTTTCGTATGCGCAATCGGGCGGCGTTGCCTCCGAGGGCACGTTCGATGCCGGTGAGCTGCATATCGACTTTGATGCCGGCATTGCCACGATGGATGGCGAGGAGCTGCATCTGACGCCGATTGAGTACAAGCTCTTGTGCCTGCTGGCACATAACGCCGACAAGGTACTAACGCACCAGTTTATCCTGCACGAGATTTGGGGCACGGCAACTAAGAGCGACCTGGCGAGCCTGCGCGTCTTTATGGGCACGCTGCGCAAGAAGATCGAGTCCGACCCCGCACATCCGCGCTATATCCAAACGCACGTGGGCATCGGTTACCGATTGGTCACCCAAGGCTAGATCGCCAACCACCATTCCAATATGAGTTGCGGTGAAATAGTTCCTGTTTGGGCCCTTACCAGGCTTTTTAGGAACTATTCCACCGCAACGTTGTTTATTTGCCCTTGGGCTTGCTGGCGTAGAACTTCTTCTTTTTGGGCTTACCTGCGCAGGCAGGCTTGTCGCCGCCGCGCGGCCCTCGGTCGCCGGTCTGCGCGTGCGCAGGCGTCGTTGCGCGAGGCTTGCGGGCTTCGGGGTTGCGCAGCTCCTCGGTTCGCTCGGCAATCTCCTCGGCGCTAAAGCCGACATCGGCCATGGCGTCCTCGATGGGCAGGCGGCGCACGATATAGCAATGATGCACCTTCTGGTTGCGCGCGAAATCCTCGGGGATGGTCTGCGCCGTAATGTCTTCTAGCACGACGCCCGCGCGCGCGAGCTTGCGCGTCTCGGGGCGGAAACCGCGCAGGTTGCAGCTAAAGATGGCATGCCCGCCCTGTGCGAGCAGGCGAGATACGCCGGCCAAAAGCTCAACATGGTCGCGCTGGACATCCCAGGTACGGCGGCCCATCTTGGACGAGTTCGAGAACGTGGGCGGGTCGACAAAAATCAGGTCCCAGCGGTTGCGCGTCTGGCGCTGGTCGCGAATCCAGGCGAGCACGTCGTCGCGCACAAAGTGATGCTGTGGCCCCACAAAGCCGTTCTGGCGCATGTTGCGCTCGGCCCAGTCCAGGTAGGTGTTGGAAAGGTCGACCGTCACGGTTTCCTCGACGCCGCCGTCTGCCGCATAGCAGGTGGCGGTGCCGGTGTAGGCGAACAGATTGAGGAAGCGGCGCGCCTGTTTGGCGTGCTCGCGCACCAGGTTGCGGGTGACGCGGTGGTCCAGGAAGATGCCCACATCCAGGTAGTCGTCAAAGTTGACGGCAAAGGTAAGACCGCCCTCTTCGATGAGTGGCAGGCGACGGCGCGCGATGTTGGCGCGCTCGCCCGATGCGCCCTTGCCGGCGCCCTGCTTGCCGTACTGCGAGCCGCCGCGCGAACGCATGCGGGCCTTGGCGTGCACGTGCTCGGCCGGAACATCCAGGATGCGCGGCGCGATGGCCAAGATGTCGAGCATGCGGGCCTGGGCCAGCGCGGGGTCGATGGTCTTAGGCGCGGCGTACTCGGCGATGACGAGCCAGCGGCCAGGCGTCTGCGGGCAGCCCTCGTACAGGTCAATGGCGGCGGAGTAGTCGGGCAGGTCGGCATCGTAGACGCGGTAGCAGCTCACGCCCTCGCGCTTGGCCCACTTGCGGCGCAGACGGGCATTCTTGCGCAGGCGGTTGGCGAACTGCTCGGACTCCGGGATGAGCACGGGCAGCGGCTTGCCGTCGCCCAGGTCGAGCGTGGCGGCAGGTTCGGGCATGGCGGGGGCGGCGGCGTTGTCGTTGACTTCGTCGGCATCCGTGACCTCGGCCTCGGCATCTGCACTGGTCGCAGCTTCAAATGCCGCGGCGGCATGGTCGAGCGAGGGCCAAACCTCAATAGTTGCCTCTTTATTATTGGGCATGACGGCAATGGAGCGCGCGGGCTCGGCATGGAGCGCGCGGGCCATAAGGCCATCGCGGGTGAGCGCGGCGACCGGTGCCGAAGCGAGCTCGGGCGCGCGGCGCAACTCGCCGACCAGCGTCATGGCGTCGTGCATGAGCGAAAGCGGGGTCTCGGTGGTGTTTGCGACCACGGCGGCGCCGGCGACAGCGCCCACATGGTCCAGCACGGTGGCGGGTTTGGCGGCGCAAAAATCGACAAAACGCTTGTAGCCGGCACGCTTGATCATGTGCTCGGCAGTCTTGCGGGCGGCGGGGTCGATGTCTACGGCCACGACGCGTGCCTGGCGCTCGCGCGCTGCCGTCTCGCGCTCGCGCGCCTCGGCAAGCAGCTGCTCCCACAGAGCGGCGTCGTGCTGCTGCCAGCCCTCAAAGCCCCAGCGCTCGCGTGCGGCGCCCGGGGCGCGGTCGGTCAGAATGTTCACGGCCTCCAGCAGCAGACCGCCGCCGGCACACGAGGCATCGATCAGCGTGGGAAGGGCTTCGTTCTCGTAATCGTCGGCCGTCAGCTCGCGCTCGCACAGTGCGGTCCAGCCGACCTGCGCCAGCACCAGGGCGGCGTAGTCGGGGCGCAACACGTGCGCGCCCTCGCCGGCACGGGTCGCCGCGGGCGGCAGGCGCTTGAACAGCGGGTCGCCCGAAAGGTCCAGGCTTATGCTCGCGCGGCGCTGGCGCAGCGAAAGCAGCAGGTGGACATCGGGATCGGCGGCGTCGACATCGGCGCGACGGCCCGTGGTCTCGGCCAGACGGTCGCACAGCGCGTCCTTGGCGCGCAGGGCCGAGAAGCGCGTGTTGCGCAGCTGCTCGGTCACGCCGCGGGCGGTGATGGCGATGGTGGCGCCGGGGCGGACGATGCTCTCCCAGGCGATGTCGTAAACGCTATCGTACAGTTCATCGGCATCCTGCGCCTCAAAGCGCCCGAGCACCACGAACACGCGGCTCGCCAGGCGCGACCACAGGCATGCTCGGTAGCCTTGCTCGAGCTCGCCCTCAAATGTAGCGCGGCCCTTCAGCCGGCGAACATGCGAAAGCCCGAGGCGTTTAAGCTCATCGGCGAGTGCGGACTCAAAGCCCTCGGGGCAGCTTGCGTAAAATTCCATGGGTGACCTCTCTGGTTGCGTCGCTCCATTATATGATGGATGCTTCGTTTGCCCTTATCCTCGAAAGGAACCCATATGATTGATGCGTGCCCCGAACCCGCTGTGCTCTTTTTTGACGTGGACGGCACGCTGACGTCGTTCGATCCCGACGATATGACCGATAAGGACTTTTCGGCGGTTCGCCCCTCGCGGGCGGTCGTCGAGGCGTTTCATCGTCTGCGCGACGCGGGACACAAGGCGTTTATCTGCACGGGTCGCCCCCTGTGGCTCATCGCCGATAGCCTGCGCGCGCTCGACCCCGCGGGCGTCGTAGCCATGGCGGGAGCGACGCTCGAGGTCGAGGGCCGCGTGGTACACGAGGACTGCTTTGACGAGGACGTTGTCGAGGAGCTTACACGCCGTATGGCCGCGGCAGGGATTGAGGCCTTTTTCGAGACCAACGTGGCTACTTTTGCCTTGGAACCCGCGGGTGTTGAGCAGTCGTCTCTGATCGGCACTTCTGTGGTGCACAACGCCGAGGAGATGCGCGTCGACGGCAGTCTGCGCGTGGGCAAGGTATGCCTCAATGTGCCCAGTTTGGCTCGCGTAGCCAATGATGACGGCTTTATCGATTGCGAGTTTGAGCTGTGCAACACCGGTGGCCAGAATCGCGAGCTGAGCCCCAAGGGCATTGACAAGGGCGTGGGCGTTGCGCGAGCGCTGGCGTATCTGGGCCGCGAGGGAAATGCGCGCACCTTTGGCTTTGGCGATTCGGGCAACGACCTGGGCATGCTCGCCGCCGTCGAGACAGCCGTGGCCATGGGTAATGCCATGCCCGAGGTCAAGGCGGTCGCCGACTACGTGACCGACGATGTCGCACACGACGGTACCGTCACAGCGATGCAGCATTTCGGCCTCATCTAATGAATCCCGCGTTCTGACGTTTGCTCAAACTGCGACTCTTTGCTTTTGCATGCTCAATCGATTTATCAATCCAAACACTGAGGTGTTTATACCGTTCGCCGAGAAGATAAAAAACCGCAGCTCACGCCTTGAAAAACGTAGGTAAAGTGTTTAGCAGTTTATCGGCCGTATGCTAACGAAAGGAATCAGGCAGATGGCAATCAAGGTGTTCGCTGACGGTGCAAACCTCGAGGGCATGCTCGACATGTACGAGAACGGCAACGTTCAGGGTTTCACGACCAACCCGTCCCTTATGAAGAAGGGCGGCGTGACGGATTACCGCGCGTTTGCCAAGGAGGTCCTGGCCCATATCACCGATGTGTCCGTCTCGTTTGAGGTCTTTGCCGACGACGTCGAGACCATGGAGGTCGAGGCGCGCGAGATCGCTACCTGGGCCGAGAACGTCTACGTCAAGATTCCGTGCGTGACCACCAAGGGCGAGTCCACCGCCGAGCTGGTTCGCAAGCTTTCCGCCGACGGCATCAAGGTCAACGTCACCACCATCTTTACTCCCGAGCAGGTTGACGAGATGGTCGAGGCCGTTGACACCGAGACGCCGTCCATCATCTCGCTCTTTGCCGGACGTATTGCCGATACCGGCGTCGATCCCATTCCGTTTATGATGGAGTCGGTCAAGAAGGCCGCCGCCAAGCCCAACTGTGAGGTCCTGTGGGCGTCCACGCGCGAGCTCATCAACATTTACCAGGCCGAGGCCTGCGGTTGCCAGATCATTACGGTGCCCAACAGCATCCTGGCCAAGCGCAAGAACATCGGTCGCGACCCGTACGAGGTCTCGCTCGACACCGTGCACGGCTTTGCCAAGGATATCGCCGCTTTGGGCTTCCATATCCTGCCGTAACGCGAACACTGGCTACGCCGCGGGCTGCTCGCCCCGGCCTTTCCTTTCCCTATCGCTCACGCGCTTCGCGAGGGTCGCGCTAGGCAAAGGAAAGGCCGGGGCTGCCGACACGAGCTTGCCAGCAAGTTGGCGCTTGGCTTCCATATCCTGCCGTGGGCAAAGGTACCCCTGCCTGCGCCGTGCAAAATTGAGAGTATTCAGCAAGGTAAAGGCTTTTACCAGTTGGGTGAAGCACGGAACGGCCCCCGTTTTGGCTCTGACGACGCTAAAACGGGGGCTGTTTTTTTGCTTTTTCGTCTCTGAGGGGCATCCGGAACGGTGGAATTTGCAGAATACTCGCGATTTTGCACATCGCTACAGGGGGTACCTTTGCTTTGGCGGTTTACTTGCCCTGCACCATGGTGAGCGAGATCTTCTTGCGGTCGCGATCGACCTTTTCGACCCACACCTTGACCGTGTCACCGACGCGCACGACGTCGCTGGGGTGCTTGACAAAGCGATTGGCCAGCTTGGAGATATGCACGAGGCCGTCCTGGTGCACGCCCACGTCGACGAACGCGCCAAAGTCGACGACGTTGCGCACCGTCCCCTTGAGCTCCATGCCGGGTTCCAGGTCGTCGATGGAAAGCGCCGAGCGGCTAAAGACCACCTCGGGTGCGTCGTCGCGCGGGTCGCGGCCGGGCTTCTTGAGCTCGTTGACAATGTCGATGAGCGTCAGGGTGCCGCAGTTCAGATCGCTAGCCAGCGCCGAGATGCTGCCCAGATGGCGCTCGATGTCGGGCACGCCGCCGCGGCTGAGCTCGCTGGCTTTAACGCCTGCGCGCTCTAGGACGGACGTGGCCACCTCGTAGCTCTCGGGGTGGACGCTTGTCGCGTCAAGCGGGTTCTTGCCGCCGCTAATGCGCAAAAAGCCCGCGGCGTTGAGATATGCCTTGGGTCCCAGCTTGGGGACCTTCTTAAGCTGGCGGCGATCGGTAAAGGCGCCGTTTTCCTCGCGGTAGGCCACGATGTTTTTGGCCACGCTCGGCGTGATGCCCGATACGTATCCCAGCAGGCTCGCGCTCGCGGTGTTGACGTCGACGCCCACGCGGTTGACGACGTCCTCCACCACATGGCCCAGGGTGCGCGAAAGCTCGGCCTGGTCAAGGTCGTGCTGGTACTGGCCCACGCCGATAGACTGGGGCGGAATCTTGACGAGCTCTGCCAGCGGGTCTTGCAGGCGGCGGCCTAGGCTCATGGCGCCACGCACGGTGACGTCCAGGTCGGGATACTCCTGGCTGGCGAGCTCGGAGGCGGAGTACACCGATGCGCCGGCCTCGTTGACGATGGTGTATCGCAGCTCAGGCGCCTGCTCGGCGATGAACTCCGAGACGACTTCCTCGGTCTCGCGGCTGGCGGTGCCATTGCCGATGACGATGGTGTTGACGCCGTCCTTCTTGACGAGGCGGGCGAGCTCGCGCTTGGTGCCGGCGACGTCGTGGCGCGGCTTGGTGGGGTAGACCACGCCGTGGTCGAGCAGCTTGCCGGTCTCGTCCATGACGGCGACCTTGCAGCCGGTGCGGTAGCCCGGATCGAGCGCGAGCACGCGGGCGCCGCGCACGGGGCGTGCCGAGAGCAGGCCCTCGAGATTCTTGGCAAAGACATTGATGGCCTCGGTCTGCGCGCGGACGGTGAGCTTGGCGCGGGCCTCGCGCTCCAGCGAGGGGGCCATGAGGCGCTTGTAACCGTCGGCGATGGCGGCATCGAAGACGGGCGCGAAGACGCCCTGGCGTCGGGGCCAACGGCTGCCGAGGCGTGCCGTGGCGGCGGCGCCGTCGACGTTCACGCGCACGCGGAGCTTGCCCTCGCGCTCACCGCGGTCGATAGCCAGCACGCGGTGGTTGGGTATACGGCGCAGCGGCTCATCATAGCTGTAGTACGGCTCGTAGGGGGTCTTCTCGGTGGGGTCGGTGGCCTCGACGACGATGTCTGCGGTGTTTTGCGTAAAGGCACGCAGGTCGGCGACGTTCTCGGGGTCCTCGGCCACCGTCTCGGCCACGATGTCCGCCGCGCCGGCGAGCGCCTTCTCGGGCGTGTCGAAGCCGGCTTCCTCGTTGACGTATGCCGCGGCGGCGTCGAGCGCGCTGCCCTTGGCCGAGGCCTGCATGATGACCATGTTGGCAAGTGGCTCCAGGCCTGCCTCGCGGGCCTTCTGTGCGCGGGTCATGCGCTTTTTGCGGTAGGGCTTGTAGAGGTCCTCGACACGCTGGAGCTGCGTGGCCTCGCGAATTTGCTGTTCGAGCTCGGGCGTAAGTTTGCCCTGGGCGTCGATGAGCAGAATGACGTCCTCTTTGCGCTGTTCAAGATTGCGCAGGTAGGACAGGCGCTCGTCGAGCGCGCGCAGGGCGACGTCGTCCATGCCACCCGTGGCTTCCTTGCGGTAGCGCGAGATAAAGGGGATGGTGTTGCCCTCGTCGATGAGTTTGACGGCTGCCTCGATGTTGGCGGCCTTAAGGTTGAGCTCGTGGGCGAGCTGGGCGATAAGATCCATGGGACTCCTTGCGTTTAAGGTGCGTTTGCAGCACAGGGCTACCAAGGATACCACCCGTTTCAAAAGACTGTTTTGGGCCCGCGCCACGAAAACGACCTATCTACTACGTTTGAACCGTATGGGTCGACCATCCCCCGGTTTTCCGAGAATGCGCAAGCCGTCTACCTGCGCTTTTGATTTTAGGAAATTCGGCATGGTTGAGGGCGGTCGGTTAAACGTAGTAGATAGGCCCATTTCGTGGCGAACGAATCAAGCCGAGGTGCAAAATAGCCCCCGCCCCAGAAAAATCGTCGGCAAGGTAGCAAAATGCCCCGCGGGCAGGAGGCTGCTCGCGGGGCAAAGAAGAGGGGCTTGTTGGTGACGGACCGAAGGGTTCGGCATGGGGTTTCTGCCGCGGTCGCTCTTAAGGCATTACAGCTCGACGAGCTGGCCGGTCTCGGCGGCCTCCTTGATAGCGTTGAGAAGCGTGAGCGTCTTAACGTTGTCGGCGGGGGTCACGACGGGCTCGACCTCGCGGCGGACAACCTTCGCAAAGTGCTTGAGCTGCATCTTGTGCGGCAGTGCCGGGTCGACGGCCGGAATCTCCATCTGCAGCGGCTTGTGCCAGTTGGAGGCGCCGTCGTAGGAGAACTGGTGCAGGCGGGGCAGCGACAGGGCGCCCTTAGTGCCGCCGATAAAGTAGGCGTCGGCGTCGAAGGGGCGGTACTGCGGGTCCTCGCGAGCGGTTGCCTCCCAGTTCCAGGGGCTGGCGGTGGCGTCGGAGATGGTCATGCTTGCGAGCGCGCCATCGGCAAAACGGACGTTGACCACGGCGGAGTCCTCGGTCTCAAAACCGCGGGCGGCGCTGGACTGCATACCCTGGACGGCAACGGGCTCGCCCAGCAGGTAGCGGAGCAGGTCGACGTCGTGCACCAGGTTGACCAGGATCGGGCCGGCACCCTTCTTGCGGCGCCATTCGACATCGAAGTACTCGTCATTCTTATAGATCATGTAGTGGAAGCTCGACACGGTGAGCTTGCCCAGCTCGCCGGACTCGATGATCTCCTTGGCCTTGTTGACGAAGGGGTTGTGGCGACGGTGCTGACCCACGAGCACGGGCACGCCGGCGGTCTCGGCCTCGGCAGCGAAAGCCTGGGCATCCTCCAGGTCGTTGGAGATCGGCTTTTCGACCAGCGGCACGATATTGCGCTTCACAGCCTCGCGGGCAACGCCCAGGTGCAGGTCGTTGGGCGTGGCGATGATGACGGCCTCGGGCTTAACCTCGTCCATCATCTGGGCGGGATCGGTGAAGAACGGCACGCCGGCGGCCTCGGCCGTGGCGCGGGCGCCCTCAAAGGCGTCAGCGATGGCGACGAGCTCGGCCTCGGGCTCCTCGGTGACAAAGCGGATGTGGTTGCGGCCCATGGCGCCGGCGCCGATAACGGCAATGCGGACGGGGTTGAGCTCAGACATTTCGACTCCTTAATACTGGTGACCGGTGGAATGCGACAAAGGGGCTGTCCCTTTGTCGCATCGGTAAAACTAGGCGGACTTCTTCTTGCTGTCGGAGACCATCATGTAGACGGTGAGCACGACGGCGATGGCGGCGATCACGATGGCGCCGTAGAAGGACTGCTGGTAGGCGGCGCTGCCGGCCTCGGCGTGATACAGCACGGCGGTGATGGGCTGGCTGATCCAGGTGGAAGCGGCATAGCCCAAAAACATGATGCCGTAGTTGACACCGATGTTGCTGGTGCCAAAGGCGCCACCGGTGAGCGGCGGGTAGATGACGAGCAGGGCGCCAAAGCTAAAGCCGAGCAGGGCGAGCGCAACAAAGAACATGGCCTGCGTAAAGCTCATCGACATGATGACGAGTGCGACGATGGTGACGACAAGGCTGATGAGCAGCGACTTATAGGCGCCGAGCTTGTCGATGATCTGGCCAAAGGACAGACGGCCAACCAGGTTGGCGCAGGTGTTGACGGAGACCACCACACCGCCGAGGGCGACGGCCGCGGCGCTCGTGGGGTCGGCGAAGAGCTGGACGGCGGCGATGGAGGCAACCTTGCCCACGAGCAGGGTGCCCGCGGTGGCGGCAAAGGCGAAGGTGACGATGAGGACCCAGAAGCGCGGGGTCTTGACCATCTCGCTCGGGGTGAGGTCGCCGAAGGTGCCGGCGTGCGCGCCGCCCTTGGGGGCCTCGAAGCCCTCGGGCAGCCAACCGGCCTCGGGGGCCTTCAGGAACAGGGCGGAGGCGGCGATCGTCACAAAGAAGATGACGCCGAGCGCCTTAAGGGCGCCAAAGATGCCCAGGCTCGGGATGAGCAGCGAGGCGAGCACCGGGGACAGCACGGCGGGGCCGGCGGTCGAAGCGGCCAGGGTGATGCCGGAGGCGAGGCCCTTCTTGTCGATGAACCACTTTTGGCCGGTGGTGAGCGCCGGGTTGTAGCCCAGGCCGTTGCCGATGGCGGCGACGAGCGAGAACCACAGGTAGAACTGCCACGGCTCGGTGACGGTGCCGGACATGAACCAGCCCAGGCCGTAGCACACGGCGGCGGCGATCACGACGTTGCGCGGGCCGATCTTATCGGAGATGCGGCCGGCGAAGATGCCCGTCACGGCCATGATGGTCTGAAAGACCGGGAAAGCCCAGGTAAGGGCGCTGGACCACTCGGGGTAGACGGCGAGCAGGTTCTTGCTTACGACGGAATACAGCGCGATGGAGCTGATGAAGAACATGGTGACGCACGCGGCGGAAAGCACGACAGCGCGACCCTTGTTGGAGTTGGTGGAAGCCATTGGACTCTTTCTAATCGATACGGGGGAGGAGCGGGCGTGTCCGCGGGCCTCCCTGTTAGGTTGGTTTACTGGTCAGTCGGCTTGGCGACGCCGGACTCATCGGACCAGAGCTCGACACCCTTGTTCTTAAGGTAGTTGTCGGCATAGGCGCGACGGCCGCCGGGCTTGGCGGTGAGGTCGCCCATCATGTTGGAGAAGCCGCCGTCGACCTTGATGGCGTCGCCGGTGGTAAAGTCCGAGCGCTTGGACGCCAGGAACATGACGGCGTTGGCGATATCGCTGACCTCGCCGATGCGGCGCGTGGCGATCAGGCGGCTGCGGCTCTTTTCGACCTCGGGGTCGGCGTAGAAGTTGGCCGACATCGGGGTCTTAACGAAGCAAGGCTCGACGCAGTTGGAGCGGACGCCGTAGGGGCCCCACTCGGCGGCGAGCATCTTGGACATCATGTTGACGCCGGCCTTGGTGGAGCTGTACACGCCCGAGAACGTCTCGGGGGAGTGGCTGGCAACGGTCGAGATGTGCACCAGGCGGCCCTGGCCGGCCTTGATCATCTCGCGACCAAAGCGCTGCGAGGTGATGAAGTAACCGGTGAGGTTGACGTTGAGCACCTGCTCCCAGTCGCTCAGCGGCAGGTCCTCCATGGCGGCGAAGCGCAGGATGCCGGCGGTGTTGACGAGGACGTCGACGCGGCCGAAGTCGGTGATGGTGGCGTCGACGGCGGCCTGAACCTCGGCCTCATCGGTGGCGTTCATCTTGTAACCCTCGGCGTGGATGCCA
>DBFMRS010000139.1:0-3724 GCA_048387515.1 Collinsella sp. | reverse complement strand
GCTCAGGGCGATATACGCCGTGATGCGCGACCGGGTGCCCTACCGGGAGTAGCCCCGACGGTTGACAAAACTATAGGAACACCCAATGACTAGTCTGAAACAAATCCCCACTCTTGCCCCAAAATAGTTCGCCAAGGTTTACTATTACGTTCATAAAGTAGTACTAGGCTAACAATGGGGGATACCATGGCAACGCAGGAAGCCTACGTCCAGGTTAAGGATCTCAAAAAGCACTACGGCGACGGTGATGCGCGCCTGACGGTACTCGATGGCATCGACACGTCCATCAACCGAGGCGAGATCTGCGTCATGCTGGGGCCCTCGGGCTCGGGCAAGTCGACGTTTCTTAACCTGATCGGCGGCCTGGAGGATGCCGACGCTGGCTCTATTTTGGTGGACGGCTGCGACCTCACGGTGCTCAAACCTACCGACCTGGGCGAGTATCGCCGCCGTGAGCTGGGCTTTGTCTTCCAGTTCTACAACCTGGTGCCCGATCTCACCATCAAGGAAAACATCGAGGTCACGGCACACCTGTCCAAAAAGCCGCTCAACATCGACGACCTGCTGCGTTCGCTGGGTCTCTACGAGCACCGCAACAAGTTCCCGCGCCAGGTTTCGGGCGGCCAGCAGCAGCGCTGCGCCATCGGCCGTGCGCTCGTCAAAAACCCGGGCCTGCTGCTGTGCGACGAGCCCACGGGCGCGCTCGACTACAAGACGTCCAAGGAAATCTTGCAGCTCATGGAGGACGTCAACCGCACCTACGGCTGCACCATCATCATTGTCACCCACAATGCCGCCATCGCGCGCATGGCAAATCGCGTGCTGCGCCTGCGTGACGGGCGCATCGTCGAGGACGAGCTCAACGAGTCGCCCGTCGCGGCCGCCGAGCTCGATTGGTAGGCGGCGCCATGACACCTCTCGCAAAACGTCTCCCGCGCGAGCTGCGCCGCAATATCGGCAAGTACCTGGGCATCTTTTTGCTTATGTGCGGAAGCATCGCTCTCACCTCGGGCTTTTTGCTCGCAGCGCATTCCATCGGCTGCCTTATCGACGATATGCGCGATGCGTACACGATTGAGGACGGCCGCGTGACCACGGCCTTTGAGGCCACCGACGACCAGCTTAAGGCCGCCGAGGACGCGGCCGACGACGTCGGCGGCGTCACGCTCTACAAGAATTTCTCCATCGACGCCATCATCAAAAAGGCGTCCGGCGACGACGGCACCAAGCGCACGCTGCGCACCTATGCGCACCGCACCCAGGTCGACATTGCTTCGTACAGCGAGGGCAAGCAGCCCAGGGCAGATGACGAGGTGGCCATCGACCGTGTCTTTGCCATCAATAACAACCTGTCTGTGGGCGATAGGGTTGAGCTTGAGGGCCGCACCTACACCATCTGCGGCATCATGACCCAGCCCGATAGCCAGGCGCTGTTCCTCAACAATTCGGACTTTACGGTGAACACCATCACGTACGGCGTGGCCGAGGTCACCGATGCCGGCTTTGCCGCGCTCGAGGATGCCGGCGGCGCGCCCGCCTACACCTACTCCTTCACCTTTGCCGATCGCGATCTCCCCACCGCGGATCGCATCGATGCGGAGCAGGATATGGTCGAGGCGCTGACCGATGCCGATGCGCGTGTTGACGATCTGATCGATGCCGATTCCAATCAGGGCATTGGCTATGCGCGCGACGACGTAGACGGCGACTCTATGATGTGGATGACGCTGCTCGATATCATCATCGTGATCATGGCGTTCGTCTTTGTGGTCCTTACCGACGCCACCATCGAGGAGGAGAGTGCCATCATCGGCACGCTGCTCGCCAGCGGCTATCGTCGACGCGAGATCGTGCTGCACTACCTTGCGCTTCCCGCTATCGTGGGCGTGGTCGCGGCGCTTTTGGGCACTGTGCTCGGCGTTGTGTTCTTTACCGAGCCCATGCGCAGCCTCTATTACGGTTCGTATAGCCTGCCGCCCTTCCAGGTGTACTGGAGCTGGGAGATCTTTGTGAAGTGCGCCGTGGTTCCCGCCGCCGCGCTCATCCTCATCACGCTGGTGGGCCTGCTTCGCAAGATGGGCAAGACGCCGTTGCAGTTCCTTCGTCACGAGGCGAGCGGCAAATCGGGCACCAAGCGCGGCTTGCAGCTGCCGGAGCGCATGGGTTTTGTTTCCCGCTTCCGCCTGCGTATCTTCCTGCGCAACCTGGGCAACTTCGCCACGCTCTTCGTGGGCATTGCGTTTGCGTCGCTGCTGCTGCTCTTTGGCCTGGCGATTTTGCCCACGATGACGCACTATGCGGACAACCTCGAGACAAGCCTGGTCGCCGAACACCAGTACACGCTCAAGGCGCCGCTGGAGCTCGAGGGTACTGCCGAGGAGCGCGAGCAGTGGTCGGCACTCGAGCGCTTGCAGTCGGTTGACGGCGCGCTGCTTTCCGCCGCTCAGGATGCCGATGACGAGCTTGACGACGCGGCCGATGCGGCGCAGGCGGCAGCCGATGCCGCGACCAGCGCTCCGTCTGCCGAGAGCTTGGCCGCGGCGCAGGACGCGCTCGCCAAGGTCCAGGACAAGAAGGATGCGCTTTATGCGCGCCTCGATGACCTTGCCGATATCCTCGGCTGCAACCGCGACGAGGCTATCGACCTGATTGACAAGGCCTCTAAGATCGACACCGACAACGACGACATTCACCCGGTCAACACGATTGACAACGGCGCGGGCGCAATCGCGCAGGCCGAGAAATATGCCGTTTATCAGCTGCAATACGACCGCGGCGATGGTAATGGCGAGGAGACGATTTCTGTCTACGGCATCTCGCCCGATTCGCGCTACTGGAAAGGGCTGGACGTCGGCGACGGACGCGTCGTCTTTGGCGGTGGCTTACTCGACAAGTTTGGCTGGAGCGAGGGCCAGAAGGTCACGCTCGGCGACAAGTGCGAGGGCAAGGACTATTCGCTGGAGTACACGGGCAAGGACGCCACCTGGGGCTCAAAGTCGGACATGAATATCTATATGAGCATCGACGACTTTAACGAGCTGTTCGGCAATGACGCCACCTACTTTAACGGCTATGTGAGCGACGAGAAGCTCGACCTCGATGCTCGTTACTTTGCCGGCGACACCACGCCCGACGACATGCGGACCGTGGGCGACCAGTTCATCGGCATGATGAGCAAAATGATCGGCATGATGGTTGGCCTCGCGGTGTTTATCTTCCTGCTGTTTATGTACCTGCTGACCAAGGCGGTGATCGACCGCAGCGCTCGTTCGATCAGCTACATGAAAGTCTTTGGCTATCGCGACAGCGAGATCTCGCATCTGTACATCCGCTCGATCACGCTGTGCGTGGCGGCGTCGCTCGTGCTGAGCCTGCCGGTCATTATTGGCTCGCTCACGGTCATCTTCCGCTCGATGCTGCTCGCCTACAACGGCAATATCGAGATCTACGTGCCCGCTTGGTCCATGGCGGCGTGCGTGGGCATTGGCTTTGTGACCTACCTGGTCGTGGCGTTGCTGCACATGCGTTCCATCAAACGTGTGGGCCTGGCCGAAGCTCTCAAGGTGCAGGAGTAGCCCCTTATTAGTCGTTGGGTGTTCCTATAGTTTTGTCAACCGTCGGGGCGACTCCCGGTAGGGCACCCGGTCGCGCATCACGGCGTATATCGCCCTGAGCCGCTTCCTCGCGACGGCCTTGAGCGCCCGCCCGTGCCCCATGCCCCGCG
>DBFMRS010000138.1:0-8692 GCA_048387515.1 Collinsella sp. | reverse complement strand
GCGTTGGCTCGGCGGTATGCTGACCAACTTCGTCACCATCCGCTCCCGCATCAACCGCATGGAGGAGCTCGAGGCCATGGTCGAGGACGGCCGCATGGCTGTTCTGCCCAAGAAGGAGCAGGCTGTTCTCGGCAAGGAGCTCACTAAGCTCCAGACCAACCTCGGTGGCGCCCGCGACATGAAGGGTCTGCCCCAGGCTCTCTTCGTCATCGACACCAAGCGCGAGGAGAACGCCATCAAGGAGGCCCAGCGCCTGAACATCCCCGTCGTCGCCCTGATCGACACCAACTCCGATCCCGACGAGGTCGAGTACGGCATCCCCTGCAACGATGACGCTATCTCTGCTGTCACCCTTATGTGCGAGCTCATGGCTGACGCCTGCCTCGCTGGCTCTGGTAAGGAGCAGGTCTCCGAGGCCGAGATGGCCGCTGAGCCCAAGGCCGAGTAAATCAGTCTTAGTTAATTCTTTTTCATCTCTTTGAAAGGAACCACAATGGCCCAGATTACCGCCGCTATGGTCAAGCAGCTCCGCGAGATGACCGACTCCCCGATGATGGAGTGCAAGAAGGCTCTCGTCGAGGCTGACGGCGACATGGACGCCGCTGTCGACGTTCTGCGTAAGAACGGCCTTGCCAAGGCTGCCAAGAAGGCTGGCCGTGAGACCAACGAGGGCGCTGTCGCCGCGTTCGTCTCCGAGGATGGCAAGACCGGCGCTCTGCTCGAGCTCTCCTGCGAGACCGACTTCGTTGGCTCTAACGCCAAGTTCACCGGCTTTGCTTCCAAGGTCGCTGAGGTTGTCGCTACCACCGAGCCTGCTGACGTCGACGCTCTGCTCGAGAAGCCGATGGGCGAGGAGACCGTTTCCTCCGAGCTCACCGAGATGATTCACATCATGGGCGAGAACATGAAGATCTCCCGCTTCGCTGCCCGCAAGGCTGAGAACGGCGCGCTCGCTTCTTACATCCACATGGGTGGTAAGATCGGCGTCCTCGTCGAGTTCGCCTTCGAGAAGGCTGAGACCGCTCAGGCTGAATCCTTCAAGACCTTCGCTCACGACGTTGCCCTTCAGGTTGCCGCCGTCGCCCCGATCTGCGCTACCCGCGATCAGGTTCCGGCCGAGACCGTCGAGCACGAGAAGCAGATCTACATGGCTCAGGCTGCCGAGTCCGGTAAGCCCGAGGCTATCCAGGAGAAGATGGCTGTCGGCCGTCTGGAGAAGTTCTACAAGCAGTCCGTGCTCACCGAGCAGGAGTTCATCAAGGACAGCTCCCTCACCATCAAGAAGTACGCTGAGCAGGTCTCCAAGGAGCTCGGCGACACCATTACCGTCGTTGCCTTTGACCGTCTGGTCCGTGGCGAGTAAATAAGCTTTTGTAGCTGGTAATGAGCAGGCTGTGGGTTTTACTCACAGCCTGCTTTTTCATGGCTCTTCTTAGAGCCTTTGATAGAATGTTGAGAGTTCAATCTAAAGGAGGATCGCTTTGTCCGACATCCGATATAAACGCGTGCTTCTTAAGCTTTCCGGCGAAGCGCTGATGGGCGACGGCCAATATGGCATCGACCCCAAGGTTACCGACCATCTTGCTAAGCAGGTCAAGGAGCTGCTCGCCGTTGGCCATGAGGTCGGCGTCGTTGTCGGCGGCGGCAATATTTTCCGCGGCATGGCAGGCGCTGCCGGTGGCATGGAGCGTGCTCAGGCCGACTACATGGGCATGCTGGCAACCGTTATGAATGCGCTCGCCCTGCAGGATGCCTTCGAGCATAACGATGTTCCCTGCCGCGTGATGAGCGCTATCCAGATGAACGAGATCTGCGAGCCCTATATTCGCCGTCGCGCCATCAACCACCTTTCCAAGGGCAACGTCGTTATCTTTGCCGCCGGTTCGGGCAATCCGTACTTTACGACCGACACCGCCGCGGCTCTTCGTGCGTGCGAGATCGGCGCCGAGATTCTGATTAAAGCCACCAAGGTTGACGGCATCTACGACAAGGATCCCGTCAAGTGCGCCGATGCCGTCCGTTTTGACAAGATTACCTATCACGAGGTTCTCGTCCGCGGTCTGCAGGTTATGGATTCCACGGCTACGGCACTGTGCCAGGACAACCGTATGCCGATTTTGGTCCTCAACATCGATGGCGAGGACACCGTCAAACGCGCGCTTTCGGGTGAGCCCGTCGGCACGCTCGTCTATCAGGAGGATTAAGCATGGCAGAGAACATCACCGCCCACATGGACAAGTCGCTCGAGTCCCTCAAGCATAACTTCTCCAAGGTTCGTACCGGCCGCGCCAATGCCAACATTCTGTCCGACATCACCGTCGATTATTACGGTGTTCCCACGCCGGTCACGCAGGTTGCCGCCGTCAAGACCCCCGAGGCCCACATGCTGCTCATCGAGCCGTGGGACAAGGCACTCATCAATGCTATCGTCAAGGCCATCGGCGCTTCCGATCTGGGTATTACCCCCAACTCCGATGGCACCGTCGTTCGTCTTCCGTTCCCGGCTCCCACTGAGGAGCGCCGTCGCGAGCTCGTCAAGGAGTGCCGCGAGTACGCCGAACAGGCCAAGGTGTCTATCCGTAACATCCGTCGCGACTTCAACAACAAGCTCGAGCGCGATGAGGAGCTCACCGAGGACGATGTCCGTCGCGAGCAGGCCAAGGTCCAGAAGCACACCGATGAGTATGTCGCCAAGGTCGAGGAGCTTCTGAAGGAAAAAGAAGCCGAGGTCATGGAGATCTAAGGTGCAATACGACGAGCATAAACTGGTCGAGTACTTTGCCGACGCCCCTGCGGGCGTCGGTTTTTCCGACCTTGACCTCAATAACATTCCGCATCATATCTCGTGCATCATGGACGGCAACGGTCGTTGGGCCACGTCGCGCGGTCTTGCGCGCACTGAGGGCCACAAGGCGGGTATTGTCTCCCTTCGCGAGATTATTACCGCCTGCGTGCGTCTGGGCGTCGACGTGCTTTCGGCCTATGCGTTTTCTACCGAAAACTGGAACCGCCCGCAGCATGAGGTCAACGTCTTGATGCACCTGTTTGCCAAGACGTTTATCGACGAGCTGCCGCTTCTGAAGCGCGAAAACGTGCGCGTTGTCTTTTTGGGTGACATTTCCGCGCTGCCCAAGAAGACCCGCGACGTTTTTGAACGCGGTCTTGCCGAGTGCGCCAATCACACCGGCATGATGCTGGCGCTTGCCGTCAACTACGGCGCGCGTGCCGAGATTACCCGCGCTGTCCGTCAGATCGCACTCGACGCTGCTGCCGGTAAGATCGATCCTGGCGCAATTGATGACGACATGGTGGCTTCCCACCTCTATACCGCCGGCCTTCCCGATCCTGAGCTTGTGATTCGCACTTCTGGTGAGCTGCGCCTTTCGAACTATCTGCTGTGGCAGGTGGCTTATTCCGAATTCTACGTCACCGATACCTATTGGCCCGACTTTGATCGTTGGGGCCTTGTCGACGCCATTTTGGCCTATCAGGGCCGTGACCGTAGGTTTGGTGGTCTGAGCAATACCGAGGAGGCTTAATCGTGTCCGATCGTCCCAAGGCAACTGCTCCCAAGACATCTGAGCGCAAGGCTGTCGCTGCGGGAGCGCCCGCAGCGAAGAATGGCACCGGTTCGTGGCTTGCGGGCTTTATTACCCGTGCCGCCGCCGGTATCGTTTATGCCGTTGTCTTTATCCTGTGCCTGGTTTTGGGTATCGTGCCCACGGCCATCTTTGTTTCTGTCATGAGCGGTCTGTGCTGCTATGAGTTTTTCCGTATGACGAGGCTCGATGGCAAGATGGCTAACGAGCGCATGGGTATCGCTGCCGCCGTACTCTTTCCGCTGTCGGCGTTGGGCGATTCGATGTTGCTTAATGCGCTGCTTTTTGCCCTGATGCTCGCTGTGGGCATTTGGTATGTTTGGTCGCCGCGTACCCGCATCTCTGATGTGGCCGTGACGCTCATGGGTCCCATCTACACTGGCTTTATGCTGTCGGCTATCGTGCTGCTGCGCGATGCCGTGCCGGGTTTTGCCGGCGCCTTGCTTTCGGTGGGCGTTTGCGCTTCCCTTTGGGTCTCCGATTCGTTTGCCTACATCGTGGGCAGTCGTATCGGCAAGCACAAGATGGTTCCCAAGATCTCTCCCAAAAAGAGTTGGGAGGGGTTTGTCGGCGGCATCCTGGGTTCGGTTTTGATTTGGCTCATCCTGTGGGTGACGCACTTCTACAAGCTCAGCCTGCCCTATGCGCTGCTGTGCGGCGTTGTCGTGTCCATTCTGGGCGTTATCGGCGACCTTATCGAGTCGCGCATCAAGCGCGGTGTGGGCGTCAAGGATTCCGGCAACCTTATCCCGGGCCACGGCGGTATGCTCGATCGTAGCGATTCGCTTATCTTCGGCTGCATCACCGCGCAGCTGATGCTGATGATCGGAGGCGTGCTGTAATGTCCTTCCAGACGACGTATGGCCCCGATGGACGTCTCCGTGTTGCCATCCTGGGCTGTACGGGCTCTATCGGCACCCAGGCGCTCGATGTGTGCCGTCAGCATGTCGATCGCTTGCAGGTCACGGCGCTGTCCGTTAACTCCAGTACCTCCGAGCTCGTTGCCGCTGCCCGCGAGTTCTCGGTTCCGGCGGTTGCCGTGGCCGATGTCGCTCATGGCGATGACGCCGTGCTACAGGAGTTGCCCGAGGGAACGAAGCTCGGCGTTGGCGCGCAGGCGGTTTGCGAGCTCGCACGTCGCGACGATGTCGACTGCGTGCTCGTCGCTATTGTGGGCGCCGCCGGTCTCGAGGCGAGCCATGCGGCCTTGACCTCAAATAAGCGCCTTGCCCTTGCCAACAAGGAGTCCCTCGTCGTCGGTGGCGACTTGCTTATGCCGTTGGCGCAACCGGGCCAGCTTATTCCAGTCGACTCTGAGCACTCCGCCATCTACCAGTGCTATCTGGGGGAGAACCCGCGCGAGGCTCATTGTATTTGGCTTACCTGCTCGGGCGGTCCGTTCTTTGGTCGCACACGCGACGAGCTCGATCGCGTGACGCGTGCCGATGCCCTCGCACATCCCACGTGGGCCATGGGTGCCAAGATCACCATCGACTCCGCCACCCTCATGAACAAGGGCCTGGAGCGCATTGAAGCCATGCATCTGTTTAACTGCGACCTCGATTTCATTAACGTGGTCGTGCAGCGCCAGTCCAAGATTCACTCTATGGTCGAGTTCGCCGACGGCTCTGTGATGGCGCATCTCGGTGCTTCCGACATGCGTATTCCCATCCAGTTCGCGTTCTCGTATCCCGAGCGTTGGGATACCCCGGCGCCTCGTATCGATTTCCGCGAGCTGGGGCAGCTCACGTTTGATGCTGCCGACCTGGATACCTTCCGCTGTCTTGCACTGGCCGAGCGTGCCGGCAAGACGGGTGGCACCATGCCGTGCGTGCTCAATGCCGCCAACGAGGTCGCCGTCGATGCCTTCCTGCACGATGGCTGCAGCTTTACCGATATCGATCGCATTGTGGAATCCTGCATGGATGCCTACGATATGCAGGCGGTCGATTCGTTTGAGCAGCTTCGTGACATCGATGCGTGGGCGCGTGAAAAGGCTGCGCAGGTACTCGCCGCAACCCGTTCCTAACCCATAAGGATTGCTTTTTCGTTTTATGGATACTGTTCTGAGCGTTCTCTCATCGGTCTTTTGGGGCCTGCTGATGCTTTCCGTCCTCGTGTTTTTGCACGAGGGCGGCCACTTTTTGGCGGCGCGTGCCTGCGGCGTCCGTGTGACCGAGTTCTTTTTGGGCCTGCCGTGCCGCTTTGACATCCATTACACGTCGCGTCGCATTGGAACTAAGTTTGGCGTGACCCCGCTGCTGCTGGGTGGCTACGCTGCCATCTGCGGTATGGATCCGACCGATGTCTTGTGCGCCGATCGCGTGCTCGCGGCTATCTATCGTCATGGTCGCGTGACCGTGGCCGACCTTGCTGTCGAGCTCGAGCTTTCCGAGGAGGATGTGCTCGAGGCTTGTGCTCTGTTGCTTGGCTGGGGCTCCATCGCTCCCTGGTATGAGGAAGGGGAGAAGCCCTCGCCGAGCTACTATCCCACCAAGTATCAGACGCTGCCGCGAGACGCGGCGGGTTACACCACCTTTGACGGCCGCCGGTTCGATCGAGAGCATGCGACTGCCGAGGGCGATGTGTGGGAGCTGCCGTGCGGCGAGGCTGATTTCTTGGCGCAAGAGCGTTCGCACACTTATCTTGGCCAGGGCTTTCTCAAGCGCGCCTTTATGCTGCTCGCGGGCATTCTCGTCAATATCTTGACGGGTTTTTTGCTGCTTATGAGCATCTATTCCATTGCGGGTGTCACCGTGCCGATCGATACGAACGTGATCGGTCAGGTTGACGAGGGGTCTATTGCCGCCAAGGCGGGTATCGAGGCTGGTGATGTGATCCTTTCGGTTGACGGTGTATCGTGCTCCACATGGATGAACGTTTACGATGCTATCGGCAAGGCCGCCGGTAAGGACGATATCGCCATCGAGTACGAGCGTGACGGCAAGCAGCATTCGACCACGGTTGCGCTCAAAGAGGACGAGCGGTTAGGTGTGTATGCTTCTACAGAGGTAGTCCGTTTGGACCCCATCACCTCGGCGCGTCTGTCATTCTCCTATGTTGTGCAGACCGCGGAGGGCGTGATGCGCCTGCTCCAGCCGCAGCATACGATGGAGATTCTCGATCAGTCTTCTTCGATCGTGGGTATTAGCGTTATGTCCTCACAGGCTGCTGCTGCCGGTCCTGCCACGTTCCTTTCGTTTGCCGCCCTCATTTCGTTCTCGCTTGGCTTTATGAACCTGCTGCCCATCCCACCACTCGATGGCGGCAAGCTGGTCATCGAGATCATTCAAAAGATTGTGGGCCGCGAGCTTCCGCTCAAGGTCCAGACGATTGTGAGCTATGTGGGCATCGCGCTCTTTGCGCTGCTGTTTGTCTATATGCTTCGTTCCGACATCCTTCGATTTATTCTGTAGGGGAGTGTTTGGATTGTCTTTATCCCATCCTTTGCCGCGCGAACTGACGCGCCCCGTGCATGTGGGCGGTGTGCAGATCGGTGGCGGTGCGCCGGTCGTGGTTCAGTCCATGACCTGCACCGATACCGCCGACGCCCAGGCAACGCTTGCGCAAGTGCGTGCTCTTGCCCAGGCGGGTTGTGATGTTGTGCGCGTGAGCGTGCCTACCGAGGCTGCGCTCGAGGGCTTTCGTACCATCTGTGCTGAGTCCCCGGTGCCGATCGTCGCCGATATTCACTTTAACCATAAGCTCGCCATTGGTGCCGTTGAGGCCGGTGCCGCCAAGCTGCGCATCAATCCCGGCAACATTGGCGATTGGGCCAAGGTCGATGCCGTGATCGATGCCGCGGGCGCCGCTGGGTGCGCGATTCGCATTGGCGTGAATGCGGGCTCGCTTGAGCAGGATATCGCCGAGCGCGAAGACCTCACGCAGCCCGAAAAGCTCGTGATGTCGAGCGAGCGTTTTGTCAAGCATTTTGAAGACCGCGGCTTTACGAACATTGTGCTTTCGGCCAAGGCCCATAGCGTGCAAACGACGCTCGATACCTATCGAGCCCTGTCGCGTGAGATTCCTCACGTTCCGCTTCACTTGGGCGTAACCGAGGCGGGTACCAAGCTTCAGGGCACCATTAAGAGCTCGGTGGGCCTTGGTATTCTGCTGTCTGAGGGTATCGGTGACACCATGCGCGTCTCTCTCACGGCCGATCCGGTTGAGGAGCCGCCGGTTGCCTGGGGTATTCTGCAGTCGCTGGGCCTGCGTCGCCGTGGCCCCGAGATTGTCTCGTGCCCCACGTGCGCCCGCTGCCAGGTTAACCTCATTCCCATCGCCGAGGAGGTCACCGAGCGGCTTAAGAACTACTCCGCGCCGCTTTCTATCGCTGTGATGGGATGTGCCGTTAATGGCCCCGGTGAGGCTTCTGATGCCGACCTGGGCGTTGCTTGCGGACGTGGTCAGGCCTTGCTCTTTTCGCATGGCCAGATCATTGGTAAAGTAGCTGAGGACCATATTGTCGACGCGCTTATGGCAGAGGTCGACAAACTTATTGAGGAGAAATAAATGACCCGAGCAATGTATATGTCTAAGCTCTATGCGCCGACGCTTAAAGAGGATCCGGCGGACGCTGAGCTCGCCAGCCACCGCCTGCTGCTCCGTGCCGGCATGATCCGCAAGGAGGCCGCCGGTCTGTATTCCTACCTGCCGCTTGCTTGGCGCTCGATCCGCAAGATTGAGAACATCGTGCGCGACGAGATGGACGCTGCCGGCGCCCAGGAGCTCATGATGCCCATTATGGTTGACGCTGAGTTGTGGCGTGAGTCCGGCCGCATCGACGCCTATGGCAAGGAGCTTGTGCGCTTTGATGACCGCCACGGCCGCGAGTTTGTTCTCGGACCCACGCACGAGGAGACCGTGACTGCCCTGGTGCGCAATGAGCTGCGTTCCTACAAGCAGCTGCCGGTGAACCTCTATCACATCCAGGATAAGTTCCGCGACGAGTTCCGTCCCCGCTTTGGCCTGATGCGCGGTCGCGAGTTCATCATGAAGGACGCCTACAGCTTCTCCGCTACGCAGGAGAGCCTGCAGGAGGAGTACGACAAGATGAAGCAGGCGTACGCCAACATTTGCGAGCGCTGCTACAT
>DBFMRS010000137.1:0-6919 GCA_048387515.1 Collinsella sp. | reverse complement strand
GGCTGCCCTCGTTTCCTGACATGTCCCGCGCGGGCCGCGGCGAGCCGAGACCGCCGCATGACCTAATAGGAGCATGGAGCGATACCGCGGACCCGAACAACCGCATTCTATCGCGCCCCGTCAGTGTGCCGTCTGCCCGGTTCAGGCGAGCACGGAAAGAACGGAGCGAGACATGAGAGCCGAATCGACACCCGGCGCCCGCGGGCCGGTCTTCTGCGGGGTCGACACCCACGCCGACTCGCACTGGACGCCTCGGAGCTCGTGGCGGCCAGGCGCGCGGCGAAGGTCAGCCAGGTGAGGGCGGCGTCCATATTGGGAACCAGCGAGAAGTACATCTCGATGCTGGAGAGGGGCCAAAGGGAGCTCAAGCCCATAAGGAGGGCCTACGAGGCGTGGGTCGAGGCGGGGCTCCCGCTCGATTGGGACAGGCAGGCCTTCGAGGCCGAGCGCAAAATGGATTCTAAAAAACACCTTGCCAAATAGGAGCGTCAGGACGCAAAGAGGCTCCGCAGCGCGAAGCGCGATGCGGAGCCTCTTTGCATGTCCGAGGACGTTCTGGGGAGAAACCCCGTCGCGCCCTGCGGATTCCCGGTGGGAGTTCTAGACCTTGTCGGCCTTAGTACATACCGCCGCCCTGCTGACCAGCGGTAGCGGCAGCGATAGCATCCTCAAGCTGAGTGTTCTTGGGCACATCGGAGACGGTGGCCTCGGTGATGAGAATCAGGCTGGCGACGGAAGCAGCGTTCTGCAGGGTGACGCGGCTGACCTTGACGGGGTCGAGGACGCCCATCTCGATCATGTCGCCCCACTCGCCGTTGGCGGAGTTGAGACCCTGGCCGGCGGGCAGCTCGGCAACCTTGTCGACCACGACAGCGCCCTCAAAGCCAGCGTTCTTGGCGATGGTGGCGACCGGAGCGGTCAGAGCCTTCTTGACGATATCGACGCCGATCTTCTCCTCGGGGTCGTCGATCTCAACAGCATCGAGCGCAGGAGCAGCGTCCATGAAGGCGACACCGCCGCCGGCGACGATGCCCTCCTCGACAGCGGCGCGGGTAGCCTGCAGGGCATCCTCGACGCGGTGCTTGATCTCCTTGAGCTCGGACTCGGTAGCAGCGCCGACCTTGATGACGGCAACGCCACCGGAGAGCTTGGCCAAGCGCTCCTGGAGCTTCTCGCGGTCGAAGTCAGAGGTGGTGTTCTCCATCTCGCCCTTAATCTGAGCGATGCGGGCGTCGATGGCCTCCTTGGAGCCAGCGCCGCCGACGACGACGGTGTTGTCCTTAGAGATGGTAACGGACTTAGCGGTACCGAGCATATCGGCGGTGATGTCAGCGACCTTCACGCCCAGCTCGTCCAGAGCAGCCTGACCACCGGTGAGGACGGCGATGTCCTCGAGGATGCGCTTGCGGCGATCGCCGTAGCCCGGAGCCTTGACGGCGCAGACGTTGAGGGCGCCGCGGATCTTGTTGAGGACGAGGGTGGGCAGAGCCTCGCCGTCGATGTCCTCAGCGATGATGAGCAGGCCACGGCCAGCGCGCTGGACAGCCTCGAGAACAGGCATGATGTCCTGGACGCTGGAAATCTTCTGGTCGGTGATGAGGATGTACGGATCCTTCATCACGGCCTCCATGCGGTCGTTGTCCGTGACGAAGTAAGCGGAGACATAGCCCTTGTCGAACTGCATGCCCTCGACGGTGTCGATGGTGATGTCGAACGTCTGGGAATCCTCGACGGTGATGACGCCGTCCTTGCCCACGACCTCCATGGCCTCGGCGATCTTCTCGCCGACCTCGGGGTCACCGGCGGAGATGGTACCGACGGAAGCAATCTGCTCCTTGGTCTCGACCGGCTTGGCCTGCTTCTTCATCTCGGCGACGGCGGCGTTGACGGCCTTGTCGATGCCGCGACGGATGGCCAGCGGGTTGGCGCCAGCGGCGACGTTGCGCAGACCGTCGTTGACGATGGCCTGGGCGAGCAGGGTTGCGGTGGTGGTGCCGTCACCCACGGTGTCGTTGGTCTTGGTGGCGACCTCCTTCACCAGCTGGGCGCCCATGTTCTCGATGTTGTCCTCGAGCTCAATCTCCTTAGCGACGGAAACGCCGTCGTTGGTGATGGTCGGGGCGCCAAACGAACGCTGCAGAGCGACGTAGCGGCCCTTGGGGCCCATGGTGACGGTAACGGCATCGGCCAGAGTGTTGACGCCCTTAGCGAGCTTAGCGCGGGCATCGGTGTTGAACGTAATGTTCTTTGCCATGGTAGGTAATCCTCCAAAAGAAATGTGACTCGCGTCGTCGCTTCCGAGTCCTATGCGGCGAGCGCGTTCAAAGACGAATCAGACGATTCTGACGAGACTAGGCCTCGACGACAGCGTAGATGTCGTCGGCGCGCATCAGCAGATACTTCTCGCCGTCGACCTTGACCTCGTTGCCACCGAACTTACCGTAGATGACAACGTCGCCAACCTGAACGTCCATGGGGATACGCTCACCCTTGTCGTTGACCTTGCCAGCGCCCACGGCAACGATGGTGCCGCGCTGCGGCTTCTCCTGGGCGTTGCTGGCGATGTACAGACCAGAAGCGGTCTTCTGCTCGGCCTCGTCGGGCTTGACCAGAACACGATCTGCAAGCGGCTTCAAAGACGACATGCTTGTCTCCTCCTTTTTGGGCCGCGCGGTTATACCACGCGAATTAACCCTTTTTGTTTGCGTACGCGTTGAATGGTACCCACGAATGGCGGGTTATACAACACGGAGTCAAAAAATCTTATTTTTTGGCACTTAGATTTTCTGAATGCCGGGGGATAACTTAGCGGTGACTCCGGGGCGGACCGGAGGGCATGAAGTTTGCTGCTCTACAGTCCTGCGCAAGACGGAAAGCACATTAAGTGCTTTCCTTTGCGTGCGGAACTCGCGACAAACTTCATGCCCTCCGGTCCGTCCCGGGAGCTGGGGTAACTTATTCGGGCCCGGCATTCAGAAAAGTCAGTGCAGCAAAATGGCGATGCGGATAGCGACATGGGCATGGTTTTCGCTGCGCGCACGGGTCCCCTGGGGAGCGCCGTGCATTTTTGGGAGTATTCAGCAAGCCAGGACGACTGCATACGCGCCGGACACACCATATTGGTCCCATGGACGCCTTCGACCGGCGATTTGAGTCGGCAGGCAAACCCCGCCAGGACAAAAAGGCATGCTTCGCGCCGCGCCGGACCCCAAAATGACGTCAATCTCCGCAACGTTACTCAGCCGCAGCGGCACCGGCAGAGCTCGCGGTGCTGAATACTCCGTTTTTTGCACGGTACGGGCGGGGGTACATCAGGATCAGGAAGGACATCCCAGCCTTTTTATGCAATCTGTAATGGGAAGTATGCAAAACACCAAGAGATAGCATTGCTGGTGTCCAAATTGAGCGCGGGGCAGCAGCACCTCCGCCCCGCACCCAAATCCAACAGAGCAGGGATGCTCATGGCGGATCCCCACCAAAACGCAAACGCGGCTCGAGCGCCATCCCAAAATAGGCTGCGCGAGCCGCGTTTAACGGTACGACATGAATATTAGCGCTCGTAAATCAAGTTGCCTGCCAGGTAGGTGGCCTGAACTTTTGTGGCCTGGAGGTCTTGGGGGTCAACGATGAGCGGGTTTTGGTCCAGGACTACCAGGTCGGCGTATTTACCGGGTTCCAAGCTGCCGAGGTTTTGCTCGTCGCTCGCTGCGTAGGCGCTGCCCAATGTGTAGTTGCGCAGGGCTGTTGCCGCATCGATGCGTTCGCTCGGCAGCCAGCCGCCCTCGGGCCAGTGGCTTTTGGGGTCTTGGCGCGTGATGGCCGTGTAGAGTACGTTCATGCTGGTGACGGGTGTGATGGGGCTATCGGTGCCGAAGGCTTGGCGGATGCCGCGCTGCTTATAGGTCGCAAACGGCCACATGATGCGGCTGCGCTCCAAGCCCAGGTCGCGCTCCGGACCGCCCGGATCGAGCGTGATGTGGCAGGGCTGGCTCGAGGCAATCACGTTAAGCTTGCGCAGGCGGTCGATGTCCTCGGGCAGAAGGTTCTCCAGGTGCTCGAGCGTGTTATGGCCGTGCTGGGGCAGGCCGTACAGATCGGCCGCCTCCTCGAAGATATCCAGCGCGGCATGAATCGCACCGTCACCGATGACGTGGATGCGCACGGTGTGACCGCGCTCCGCGGCCGCCAGAACCAGCTTGCGCATGCGCTCGGCAGGAACCGTCAGGCGACCCTGGTCGCCCGGGAAACGCGGATTGGTGTAGGGCTCGGTGAGATACGCCGTGTGTTCGCTCGACACGCCATCGAAGAACTGTTTGAAGCCCGGCGCCGAGAGTAGCGCGTTGTTCGCGTAGCGTGTCTGCAGCTCTTCCAGGCGCGACTGGTCGTCCAGCAGTGTGGGGAACAGATGTGCACGGATGCCTAGCTTGCCGGTCGCCTGCAGCTTGTCATAGACGTCGTCGCGAATAAAATCGCAGCCTGGCATGGGCATGAGCGACATGTCACAGATCGAGGTGATGCCCTGCTCGGCCATGCGCTTCATCTGGTCGGCATAGGCGCTCGCGATGCGGTCCTCGCCCAACCACTCAAGACAGCGCGGCAGCAGCTGCATGGCCGCCGCCTCGTGGGCGATGCCCGTGAGCTCGCCGTTTTCATCCTTGTCGTAGCTTCCGCCCGCTGGTGGCTCGCTGTCGCGCGTGACGCCGAGCGCCTCGAGCGCACGGCTGTTGAGCCAGAGGGTGTGACCGTCGCCCGAGTACATAACACAGGGGCGATCGGGGAAGGCCGCGTCGAGTGACGCCTTGGTAGGATGCTCAGGCGGATCCCAGCGATAGTCGCGCCAACCTTGCGTCACGACCCAGGCGTCATCAGGCAAGCCCTGGGAAAACTCGAGCGCGTGTTGCACCAGCGCCGCCTCGGACGTGCCCATATCCATGAGCATGTACGGCGAGGAACCGACCGAGGTATGGAAGAAGTGCAGATGAGCGTCATGGAAACCGGGGCAGACAAACTGCTCACCGTAGTCGATAACCGGCGTGGCGGCGGGAGCGGCGGCAATCACGTCATCGGGCTTGCCGACTGCGACGATACGGTCGCCTGCGATAGCAATCGCCAGCTCGCGGGCGATATCGACGCCGTCTTGCGCGGTAAAGACGTTCTTGGAGCGGATAATCCGATCGATATGTTGCATGGGCATCCCCATCTCTGGCAGGAAATTCAACACCCCCGAGTGTACTCCCCCACTCTTGTTACAAAACCCTAAGCGGCAAACGGCAACTTTACCAGCCCTAGCGGCAGGTGGCATACTGGAGAGAGCCTGTACGATTTTGCGATCGAGCCAGCAAGGAGCAAATCGACCATGACGAAGACCAAGGCACAGCAGATTATGGCGGCAACCGAGGTTCGCGCGGCAGACGACGTCACCGCGGCTATCCAGGATATCGCCGCCGAGTTTGAGCCCTACATCATTAAGCAGCGCCGCCACTTCCATAAGCACCCGGAGTTGAGCCTTGCCGAGGAGCGCACGACTTCCGACATCGCCAACCAGCTCGACGCCATGAATATCCCCTACGAGCGTCCCCTTAAGACGGGCCTGGTGGCGACCCTTCGCGGCACCGCGCCCGACGCCTACCGCGAGGACGGCACGCCGCGCCGCCGCATCCTACTGCGCGCCGACATCGACGCCCTGCCCGTCACCGAGCAGACCGGCGAGGATTTCGCCAGCGTCAACGAGGGTTGCATGCACGCCTGCGGCCACGACTGCCACATCGCCATGATGCTCGGCACGCTGCAGATCCTGCGCCATATGACCGACGACATCCACGGCGAAGTCCGCATCGTCTTCCAGCCCAGTGAGGAAAACGGCCAGGGCGCCAAACTCATGATCGGCACGGGCGTGCTCAACGGCGTCGATGGCGCCTACGCCGCGCACATCTGGAGTGAGGTCGACGCCGGCACTGTGAGCTGCGAGCCCGGACCGCGCATGGCCAATACCGACTGGTTCCGCATCGACGTCCGCGGCACCTCGTGCCACGGCGCCATGCCCCAGCGCGGTCACGACGCCGTTATGGTTGCCGCCGAGATCGTCAACGCTCTGCAGACCATCGTTTCGCGCGAGATCAGTCCCTACGAGCCGGCCGTCATTACCGTCGGCGAGCTGCACGGCGGAACCGCGCGCAACGTTATCGCCGGCACGGCCTATCTCGCCGGCACGGTGCGCACCTACGGCGATTCGACCCACGAGGAAATGCCGGAGCTTATGCGTCGCATCGTGGAACATACCGCGGCCGCCTTGGGCGCCGAGGCAGAGCTCACCGACTACACCATCGCCAATTATAAGGTCGAAAACGATGCCGCCTCGAGCGAGCGCTGCCGCCAGGCAGTAATCAAATGCCTGGGCCCCACCGGCCAAGGCCATTATCGCGGCACGCTTTCGGGCGAGGATTTTTCGGAGTACCTGCGCCGCGTACCGGGCGTGCTCGCCTTTGTAGGTACGCGCAACCCCAAGATTGGCGCCACGTACGCCCAGCATTCCTGCTTTTACAAGATTGACGAGACCGTGCTGGCAAAGGGCTCCATGGTAGCCGCCCAGTATGCTATCGACTTTTTGGCCGAGCCCACGCAAGAGGAGCTCGACGGCCCCGCGATTACTGCGGTCGCCGAAACCAACCCCGACCTGGCCGCCAAGTTGCGCTCTGCCAAGGCAACGACCGCCGAGGCTCGCGACGCCATCCATGACGCCCGCACGGCACGCCATGCCGCGATCAAGGGCATCCACGATGCGCGTGCCGCCGCTCGCCGCGAGGAGAAGCGCGGCGAGTAGTCGATTCGCGGCCATCTCGCAGTCATAGCCACATCGCGATATCAAAGCGGGGGCGGACGTTTCGACACGTCCGCCCCCGCTCATTTGTCAAGCGCTATT
>DBFMRS010000136.1:0-7522 GCA_048387515.1 Collinsella sp. | reverse complement strand
TGCGACGTGATACTCGGGGGCCTCGTCACAGAAGTATTTAAGGGCGCCGACTGCAGAAGGACAATCCTGGATCTCATCAATAATAAGCAGCGTCTCGCCGGGATCGATAGGCTGTCCAAGTGCCAGGGAAAGGTTTGAAATGATCCGTCGAGGATCGCGCGTACCTTCGAAAAACTGAGCGTACTCGCTCTGTACCCCAGGTGACGGCTCCTCGAGCGTCAGATACACAAAATTGCGGTACGAGGTTCGTCCGAACTCCTTAAGCGCCCATGTCTTTCCAACCTGGCGCGCCCCCTTAAGGATAAGCGGCTTACGATATTCTGACGCTTTCCAAGCGTTAAGCTTGGCAATGATATCTCGCTGCATGGCCGAACCTCCCGCAAAGAAACTTCCGTAAACGTGATATTTCCCACATTTTACCCTAGGTAAAACGTGATATTTATCACATTTACGGAAGTTTTAAACTCATTTCGCCACACTTTCATCACATTGAAAAGGCGGAGGCGCATTTTGCGCCTCCGCCACCATCTTTCCTATCAGCCTACCTGACCCGAACGGCCGAGTCGTTGCAGAACCCGGGAGCCCCGGCAGGGCGGGTGCTTGCTCAAAATGAGTTCCGCACGCAAAGAAGGCCACTTAATGTGGCCTTCGTCTTGCGCAGGACTGTTTGAAATTTTGAGGAAGCACCCGCCCTGCCGGGGCTCCCGGGTTCCCGTTTACGAGAGCGACGTTCTCAACAACTCGTTGAAGAGCTTCGGGTTACCCTTGCCGCGGCTCGCTTTCATGCACTGGCCCACCAAAAAGCCGATGACCTTCTGGTTGCCGTCACGATACTGCTGCGCCTGATCGGCACAGTTAGCCAGCACCTCGTCCACGATCGGCTGCAGCGCGCCGGCATCGCTCACCTGACGCATACCGCGCTCGTCGACGATCTTGTTGGGGTCGTCGCCGGTCTGGGCCATAACTTCAAAGACCTCGTGCGCCTGGTTGGAGCTGATGGCATCGGTCGCCAGCAGCTTGGCAAGGGCTGCCACCTGAGCCGGCGCGATGCCGGACTCGGCCAGCGAGACGCCCGCACCCTTAAGGTAGGCGATCATCTCGTTCACCAGCAGGTTTGCGACCGTCTGTGCCTCCTTGCCAGCCATACCGGCAGCGGCCGCCTCAAAGAACTCGGCAAACTCGGGATCGCCGGCGATCTGCTCGGCATCGGCCGCCTTAATGCCAAAGTCGGCCTCAAAACGGACGCGCTTGGCATCGGGCAGCTCGGGGATCTCGCCACGGCAGCGGTCGATGAACTCTTCGTCCAGATCGAACGGCGCCAGGTCGGGATCGGGGAACAGGCGATAGTCGTCGGCCGTCTCCTTCACACGCATGACCACGGTGCGCTTGCGGCTGGGCTCCCAGTGGCGGGTCTCCTGATAGATGATGCCGCCCTCCTCGAGTACCTCAGCCTGGCGGCATATCTCGTAGGCAAGGCCGTCATGCAGGCTCTTAAACGAGTTGAGGTTCTTGAGCTCGGTCTTGGTGCCCAGCTTGGTCTCGCCGCGGCGGCGCAGCGACACATTGCCGTCGCAGCGCATGGAGCCCTTCTCCATGGAGCAGTCCGAAATGCCCAGCGTCACAAAAATGCGACGGAGCTTTTCCATAAACAGACGCGCTTCCTCGGGCGTGCGCAGGTCGGGCTCGGTGACGAGCTCAATCAGCGGCGTGCCGCAGCGGTTGTAGTCGACGAGCGACTCGGCCGCGGCGGTAATGCGGCCCTCGGCGCCACCAACGTGGACCATCTTGGCAGCGTCCTCTTCCATATGGATGCGCAGGATGCGGATGGGCACCGTGTAGGAACCGTCCTCGCGACGCTCGGGCATCTGCAGGCTGGACGCATCGTAGCTGGCCAGGTGGCCGGCGCGCTGGTTGCCCTCGCGCATGGTCGACGTCATGGACGTGGACAGGCCCTCGGCGTTGGCCGAAGCGCTCACCAGACTCTGGGCCTCGGCCTCGCCAAACGCGCAGTCAGGGCGCTCGGCGGCACCGCGACCGGTCACGTCCAGGTCCAGGTGACCGTACATGGCAAAGGCAACCGGACCCTGCGTAGTCTGGAAGTTCTTGGCCATATCGGGATAGAAGTAGTGCTTGCGGTAGAACATCGAGTGGCGCTGGATCTCGCAGTTGGTGGCGAGGCCGGCTTTGACGATGCTCTCGATGGCGCGCTTGTTGGGCACCGGCAGGGCGCCGGGCAGGCCCAGGCACACCGGGCACACGTTGGCGTTGGGTTCGTCATCGTGGCTGAGCTTGCAGTTGCAGAACATCTTGGTATCGAGTGCGGTGAGCTCAGTATGGATTTCCAGGCCGATCACGGCCTCCCAATCCTGCAGAACCTCGGAAAGCTCCTTCATTACAGCTCGCCTCCCTTCCCGGCAAAATCGGGCGCGACGGAAAGCGCGGGCGCACCCGTGGCGGCATCGGCAAAGCCGCGCTCCAGGGCGCGGGCAAACGTGAGCAGCTGACGGTCCTTAAAGGCAGGTCCCACCAGCTGGGCAGAAACGGGCAGCTGAGTATCCTCGCCCAGGCCCAGCGGCACCGAGATGCCACCGTTGCCGCAGATGTTGAGCGAAATGGTGTACAGGTCTGAAAGGTACATCTGCGTGGGATCGCTAATCTCGCCAAACTTAAAGGCCGTGCGCGGCGAGGCGGGCATGAGGATGGTGTCCACCTTGGCATACGCGGCATCGTAGTCCTGCGTGATGAGCGTGCGGGCCTTTTGCGCAGCGTAGTAGTACTTGTCGTACACGCCCGAGCTCAGCAGGTAGGCGCCGAGCATCTGACGGCGCTTGGCCTCGGCGCCAAAGCCGTGGGCGCGCGAAAGCGAGCTCTGGTCGGACAGGTTGGCGCAGCTCTCCTCCTGGTAGCCGTAGCGAATGCCGTCGAAGCGGGCCAGGTTGGAGAACGCCTCGGCCGGGCCGATAACGTAGTAGGCGGCGATGGCGGCGTCCAGGTGCGGCAGGTCGACCTCGACCAGCTCGACGCCCTGGTTCTGCAGCTCCTGGGCGGCGCGCTGAACAGCGGCCTTGACCTCGGACGTCAGGCCCTCGGCCTCCATAAACGCAGGGATGATGCCCACGCGCTTGCCCTCGATGCTGTCATTGAGGTGCTCTGTAAAGTCGACGGCGCAGTCCTGGCTGGTGCAGTCGTACGGATCATGGCCCGCGCCGGTAAGCGCGTTCATGGCCAGCGCAACGTCCTCGACCGTGCGGCCAAAGGGGCCCACCTGGTCGAGCGACGAGCCAAAGGCAACCACGCCGTAACGGCTCACGGCGCCATACGTGGGCTTAAAGCCCACCACGCCGCACAGCGACGCCGGCTGGCGAATGGAGCCACCGGTGTCCGAGCCCAGCGAGAGCGCGACCTCGCCCGCGGCGACGGCAGCAGCGGAGCCGCCCGAAGAGCCGCCGGGCACGCGCTCGGTATCCCAGGGGTTGTTGGTGCGGTGGAACGCCGAGCTCTCGGTGGAGCTGCCGAAGGCAAACTCGTCCATGTTGGCCTTGCCCATGGGCAGGCAGCCTGCATCGAGCATGCGTTGGACGCAGGTAGCGGTATAGACGCTCTGGTAGCTCTCGAGCATGCGGGAAGCGCAGGTGGTACGCGTGCCCACGAGGTTCATGTTGTCCTTGATGGCTAGCGGCACGCCCGCGAGCGGGGGCAGCGGCTTGTCTGCGGCACGGTCGGCATCCACACGCGCGGCGGCCTCGAGCGCAAGCTCGGGCGCCACCTGCAGGAATGCCTGAACCCCGCCCTCGCGCGCCTCGATGGCGGCAAGGGAGGCCTGGGCCACCTCGGTAGCGGTAAAGTCGCCGGCAGCAACGCCCGCGGCGATCTGAGCGGCGGTAAGGGAATCGAAGCTCTGCGCCATTACTCGCTCTCCCCCTCTCCCAAAATGGACGGCACGCGGAAGTAGCGGTCGCGCGCGCTGCCGGCGTTCTCGAGCGCAACGTCGAGCGGCAGGTCGCGCTCGGGCTCGCGCAGGTCATCGCCCATCACGTTGGACAGGCTTCCGATGGGATGGAACGTGGGCTCCACGTCGGGCAAGTCATATTGCAAGACGGGCTCGAGCATCTGGACGGCGTCGTTCATGTAGGACGTCATCTGGGTGAGCTCGTCATCGGTCAGTGCGATCTTTGCGTACTCGGCGATGCCGCGCACGTCTTTCTCGCTGAGTGCCATAGGCGCTCCCTTCCGCATAACAGATAAACCGCTCTAGTATACAAGGCAACGCCGCTTGGAGCAGGCGCTTTACCCAAATGCAGCGAAAACGTAACGAGGGCGGCGGTTGGCAGGGCGTGGTCCGGCGGTTCTGCAGTGAAACCGCACCGTCCATAGCGAAAACCGTCCCGCCCACAGCGAAAAGCGCGCCGCCTGCGACGAAAACCATCACAACATTCGACGCTTTTCGTCAAAATCACGATTTTCATCGAATGTTGTGATGGTTTGGAAGCCCCAACCACCACAAAGGTGCCTGTCCCCATTGTGGTGGTTCTGAACGGTGTCCTATGCCGAGGCTTTGGCCTTGCGACGTTTGCGGACCGCGTGGATCACGATGTCCAGCAGCAACAGCACAATGGCCACGACCACGATAAGCACAGCAAACTCACGCTTACCCCAGTGGCGACCGGCCAGCGACTTTTGCTTGTCGACGTCCTTCTTGCTGTACTTGGTGCGCACGCAATGCACCAGCAGGCGATGGTCGTTCACGCCATAGGGCGTGCAGGTGACGAGCGTCACCTTGTCGGCACCGGGTTCGATGGTCAGCGACTCCATCTCCTCAGGCAGCACGACCTCGGAGTCTACCATCTTGTAGGCGATCGTCTTGTTCATGGTGTGCAGCAGCACCAGGTCGCCGGGCTCCAGCGAATGGATGTCGTCGAACATGCTCAGGTTGCGCATGCCCGAGTGCGCGGTGAGCACGCAATGCGTCGAGGTGCCGCCCACCGGCAGGCTCGTGCCCTCCAGGTGGCCGACGCCCGCCATAAGGACTTCTTCGCTCGTGCCGTGATAGATGGGCATGCTCACGTCGATGGAGGGGATCTCGACCCAGCTCATCATGGGGTCGCGGTCAAAGATAAGCTGCTGAGCGTAGGGCTCGATCTGATCGGCGGGAAGCTCGGTGGCCTCGCCGGCAAGTTGCTCGTTAAAGGAGCGAGCCTGCAACAGGATGCGCTCGCGCTCCTCTTCGGAGAGCGCGTCCACGGTACTGGACACGGTGCTGATCTGGTTGAACACGCCCGAGGCCTCGAGCCGGTCCAAGATCCACGGCCAGGTCATAAGGCCCACGCCAATAAGGATGATGACGATAGTGATGAGCCGGTCAGCCCAGCGCGGCAGCCGCTTGCGACGACGCTTACCGCCCTTAGGCTTGGGTTGTGGGCTTGAGCCGCCGCTGGCCGCGGCGTTATTGCTCTTCATATGTTTGGCGCCCTGTACCATCGCCGGTCACCCCTTTACAGCTTAGGTTGTCTAAACAAATAATAGCCGATTAGCGAGTCCCGCGTGCCACCACCCGGACAATGGGGTCAGGCTGCATTGTCCGGTCAGGCATAGGCCCGTATTTGAGTTTTCAAAATATCTCGGATCAACAGAAAGATTCGGGATACAATGTCTATAGAAAACGACGCATCCCGCGTAAGTGTACGAGAGCGCGGGCGGCCTAGTTTTCAGCTTTAGTTAAATGCCCGGGATCCGACCCCCGGGCATTCTTATTTGCGCTTGCGGCGCAAATGCCTTTTACCGTCCGCACCGCGCGTGCGCCTACGGACCTTAAACCGAACCTCATACGAGCCAAAAAACGCGATGACGAACGAGCCCACCGCCGCGAGGGCGGCGAGCACGTTAAGGAATTTCAGCATTTGGGGACCTCCGATCGAGTCGTCGGCCGCCCGCGCACGGAATGCGTCGCAAGGGTATTTTACTGCGAGCGCACGCGTTTGCGCCTGCTGAACGCAACATTTGCAAACATTTGTTCGATAGCCATACGTCCGATCCTCCGGACAATGGAGGCTTAGCTGCGTTATCAAAAAACGGGGCAAACTCCAGTGCAGAGTCTGCCCCGAAAAGAGAATGGCGAAGCAAGAACGTAGATGGACGAGAAAAGTGTCCGCAAGTCTCATGGCCATCACATCCCACCTGCCAAAGTGATGGGTGAGCGAGCGTTACTCCTGCTCGGACTCCTCAGCCTGCTTACGGCTGCGGATGAGGTGTGCCACGCCGATGCACAGCACTGCGCTGCCAGCGATTCAAGTGAAAGTCACGCCGTTAAGACCGGTCAGCGGGAGGCCGGAGCCTTTCTTGTTCTTGACGGTAAGGGTAACGGTGCCGCCACCAGAAGAGGAATTGGTGACGAGACCAGAGCCATTCTTGGATGTGGTCACCGTCAACGTATTCTCGCCCTCGTTCTGATTAAGACCCGTGGCAGTAATGGTGAACGTGAATTTGGGCACGGTGTTATAGCCGGGGAGCGTATGGGTCTCCTCGACCGTGTAGGCGCCAGCATCGAGGCCCTTGACGCTGATTTCGCCCTTATCATCAGTCGTAAAATCATAAGCAGTATTGCCCAAAGAGCCGTTCTCTTAGACATACTGGGCGCCGGCGCCCTCGTTGGTTCCCTTGGAAGAGGTGCCGGACTGAGGGCGGAGCATGGCCACCGGACCCACCGAAACACATCTCCACCGTTCCTTCAACTGGGAAAATGCCGCCCCGGGGCCCGGGAGGGACCCCGGGGGCTTTCGGCTAACTGCGGAAACGGCCTATCCGCTCAATGTGTTCAGCTGAGATTGGAAATCAACCGGAGAAATCGACCCTCCTAAAAGGAGGCCGTATATAAAGACTGCATATCCCTTTTGCCTCCATATACACAAAAAGCGCCCCTCGGGCGCTTCTGAGAGGCTCCCCCTGGGATGTACCCCAGGGGGAGCCTATGAACCTCAAAGGCCGCTGCGAACCGTTCGCAGTCGGGCCGTCGTCGAAGGTCTCGTTACTTAAGCACAGGCCAGAAATCCTTGTTGGCCTCGATCATGTCGTCGAGAATCTCCTTGGCCACCGTCATGGACGGGACCGTCTTGTTGAGCGTGAACGCCTTGAGCGCCTTCTCATACGAACCCTCGATGCACGCCTCGACCACGAGCTTCTCGGAGTTGAGTTGCTGCATCATGAGGACCTGCTGGAACAGCGGGATGTTGTCGCGCGAGATGACCTCGGGGCCGTTCTTGCCGATGTAGGCAGGAAGCTCGACCATCGCGTCGTACGGCATGTTCGGGATCGCGCCGCGGTTCTGGCAAATGACCAGGAAGCGAGCGAAGGCGCTACACTTCGAGCGATATTGAGCACCGACGCGGGCGCTAGCGCAGGTGTCGCCCGCGATAGGCGGGGGTATCAGCATCGGAATCGGGGGAAGCCGAGGAGGCTGAAGCAGAGGAGGCGAAGGGGGCCGCAAACCTGGAGGCTCCCGCGGTCCACCCGTTTCCGCCATCGCCAG
>DBFMRS010000135.1:0-6860 GCA_048387515.1 Collinsella sp. | reverse complement strand
CTCGTCCAAGCCGGCAAGCAGCCCCACGCGCTCCTCGAGCGCCTGCTTAAAGTCCAGTTCGCCGCGCATGGCGCGCTCGGTGATCTGCGCTACCTGCTCGCCCACGCCGGCCTCCTCGCCCAACAGGTCGATAACCTCCTGGTTGATGAGCGTGGAGTCGATATCCATAACGATGAGGCGTGCGGTCATGAGGGGCCTTTCTGAGTGCAGTTGTATTGGGGCACATTGTCGCACGTGAATAGCGCGGGCGGGTGCCGCGGTGCGTCAATTGTTTCGTCTCCGTCAAGTCTTTGGGCAGGAGCCACTTTTCCGCGGCACATCGACACAGGTGCGATAAGATAGAACGCCATGTCCGGCTGCGCGGTTTACGCAGGCTGGGCAAATCTGTACGACGCCGCCCGGAACGACACGGGGCGGCACAGATCCATAAAGGAGGATCACTGGTATGAGCCAGACCCGTCCCATCGATGAGCATTCCATGCACACCCGTACCTGCGGCGAGCTTCGCTTCGAGAACGTGGGCGAAGAGGTCACCCTCACCGGTTGGGTGAGCCGTCGCCGCGACCACGGCGGCCTTATCTTCTGCGACCTTCGCGACCGCGAGGGCATCACGCAGCTCACCTTCGACCCCGAGCACTCCGATGGCGATGCCTTTAAGATCGCCGAGACCATGCGTCCCGAGTGGCCCATCAAGATCCACGGCGTCGTGCGCGCTCGTGGTGAGGAGACCACCAACACCAAGCTCGCGACCGGCGAGATCGAGGTCCTGACCGACCACGCCGAGGTGCTCAACACGTCCGTCACCCCGCCGTTCCAGATCGAGGACGGCATCGAGACCAGCGAGGACACCCGCCTGCGCTATCGCTATCTGGACCTCCGCCGTCCCGAGATGATGGCCAACCTCAAGCTGCGCTCCGACTTTACCTTTGCCATTCGCGAGGCGCTGCACAACCGTGAGTTCATGGAGGTCGAGACGCCCTCCCTGTTTAAGTCCACGCCCGAGGGCGCTCGTGACTTCATCGTCCCCAGCCGTATCCAGCCGGGTAACTTCTACGCCCTGCCGCAGTCCCCGCAGCTCCTGAAGCAGCTGCTCATGGTCGGTGGCGTTGAGCGCTACTACCAGGTTGCCAAGTGCTTCCGCGACGAGGACCTGCGTGCCGACCGTCAGCCCGAGTTCACCCAGGTCGATATCGAGATGTCCTTCGTGGACCAGAACGATGTCATGAGCGCGCTCGAGGAGGTCCTGGCTGACGCCTTCGGCCGCATGGGCGTCGAGATGCCCACGCCGCTGCGTCGCATGAACTACTGGGAGGCCATGGACACCTATGGCTCCGACAAGCCCGATACCCGCTATGGCATGCACCTGGCCGACCTGACCGACATCTTTGCCAACTCCAAGTTCAAGGTCTTTGCGACTGCCGCAAACGAGGAGGGCTCTGTCGTCAAGGCCATCAACGCCAAGGGCGCCGGTGCCTGGGCACGTGCCAAGATCGATAAGCTCGCCGGCGTGGCATCCACGTTTGGCGCCAAGGGTCTGGCCTGGATCGCTTTCCGCGAGGACGGCTCCATCAACAGCCCCATCGTCAAGTTCTTCTCGGACGAGGAGATGGCTGCTCTGCGCGAGCGCATGGACGTCGAGCCCGGCGACCTTGTGATGTTCGCCGCCGGCCCGCGTCTGCTCTCTGACGAGATCCTGGGCGGCATGCGTTCGCACATGGCCAACGCGCTCGAGATCAAGCGTGAGGGTCACGACTTCCTGTGGGTCGTCAACTTCCCGCTGTTCCACTGGGATGAGGACCGCAAGGCTTACGCTGCCGAGCACCAGCCGTTCACTCTGCCGACCGAGACCGACATCGCCAAGATCGAGGCCGACCCGTTGGCAGCCGGTTCTTGCACCTACGACTTTGTCATGGACGGCTTTGAGGCCGGCGGCGGCGGTATGCGTATCCACAACGCCGAGATGCAGATGTCCATGCTCAAGCTCCTGGGCTTTACCGAGGAGCGTGCCGAGTCGCAGTTTGGCTTCCTCATGGAGGCCCTCAAGTTTGGTGCGCCCCCGATGGGCGGTTTTGCTCTGGGCCTGGACCGCGTGTGCATGCTGCTCACCGGCTCCGACTCCATCCGCGACGTCATGGCGTTCCCCAAGACGGCCAGCGGCTCCGACCTTATGTCGGGCGCCCCGAGTGCCGTTAGTGGCGCCCAGCTCAAGGACGTCAGCCTGCGCCTGATGTAGGCAAGCGGCTACATATTGCCCGCAACGAGGGAAGGACGCGTGCCTTCCTCGTTTTTTATGCGCCGAGGTTGCGAGGGCATGGGGTGACCGGACGTCGAGGAAACTGCGTCCCGGAATTTGCGTCCAGAATGGGATGTACTTTCCGCCAGGGTCGCTCAGCGGAAACTGCGTCCCAGAATCCAGCCAAATAACGGGTCGCACTTTCCGGTTGAGCCTTCTGGCGGAAACCGTGTCCCATCATTGACGCTCGAAATGGGATGCGATTTCCGTCCCGCCCTCAACAAGCATCTAACGCTACAATAACTACCACGTGGCTGGGTTTGCCGGCCGAATGTGCGATGCCGCGGGAGGGGACATGGTCGAGTTTACAAAGACGATTAAAGATCCGTTGGGATTACATGCCCGCCCGGTTGCGCTGCTTTACGACATCATTGCCAAACATCGTAGCGACGTGTCAGTCAGTATCGGCAATCGCCACACGGATGGCCGCGATGTTATAGGGCTCATGGCACTCTGCGGCGAATGTGGCGAAGACGTCGTGTTCCGCGTTTCGGGTGTGGATGAGGCCTCCTGCGTCACGTCGATCAGAAATCTCTCGCTTTAACCTCAACAGTGTGACAAAGGGGCAGTCCCCTCTGTTGCATAAATTGGTATCAATAGGCACTGCAAAGAGACGGTCTTTGCGGTGCCTTTGTTTCGTATAGGAAACTTTTTCGAAATCTGAATGGGGACCCTTTCCAAAAAGTTAACCACGTGTTAGTTTACTAAAGCGAACATAGGCGTGGTTAACTTTTGCTGCGTCGATGTGAAGGACGAATCGATGTTAGGAGCCCAGTCATGTCTTGCGGACCGCAGATGCCGGCAATGCCGCTTTCGATGGTAAAAGCGGGCGAAACCGTGCGCGTGTCTCGTGTAAAGGGCAATGAGGATATGAAGCACCACCTCAAGGACCTCGGCTTTGTCGAGGGCAACGAAATCCACGTGGTGAGCTCGAGTGGCGCCAATATCATCGTCACGGTGCTGGGCGCACGCTTTGGTATCGATTCCAAGGTTGCCATGCACATCATGACCGTCGGTTAGTCGACGGTATTTCTGTACGCACTGAAAGGGGGACAAGTAAATGAAGACGTTGGGTGACGTTAAGGTGGGCGAGAGCTCCACCATCGTCAAGCTTCACGGTGAGGGTGCGCTTCGCCGCCACCTTATGGACCTGGGGCTCATCAAGGGCACTTCGTTCAAGGTCGTGAAGGTTGCACCGCTCGGTGATCCGGTCGAGATCAACGTGCGCGGCTACGAGCTTTCCATCCGCAAGGAGGAGGCGGCCGTCGTCGAGGTCCAATAAGGGCTCGCGGCGTATGTTTCTGCAGATAAAGTTAGGTATTTCTAACTTAATGTAGCATTTTTGAAGCACATTATCCAGCCCGTGCGGAGAAAGCAGCGCGGGCACACAAGGAAGAAGGATTGAATGGCGGATTCTCAGATCCATGTCGCGCTGGCGGGTAACCCCAACTGCGGCAAGACCACGCTTTTCAACCTGATCACCGGCGCCAACGGCTACGTTGGCAACTGGCCCGGCGTCACGGTTGAGAAAAAGGAGGCCAAGCTCCTAAGCGACAAGAACGTTACCATCACGGACCTCCCTGGCATCTACTCGCTTTCCCCCTACAGCCCCGAGGAGCAATGCTCGCGCGATTACCTCATGAGCGGCGAGTCCGATGTTGTCGTCCAGGTTGTCGACGCCACCAACCTCGAGCGTAACCTGTACCTGGCGCTTCAGGTTATCGAGACCGGCCTGCCCGTGGTCGTTGCCCTCAACATGGCCGACCTGGTCGAGAAGAACGGCGATAAGATCGACACGGACAAGCTTTCCAAGAAGCTCGGCTGCCCGGTCATGATGATCTCGGCTCTTAAGAACAAGGGCATCAAGGAGCTGTTCGAGCAGGTCAAGAAGTCCGCTGCTTCTAAGGGCCAGGCGCCGGAGCACAAGTTCGATTCCTCCATCGAGGACGTTCTGGACCACATCGAGAATAACCTGCCTGCGAGCGTTCCCGCCAACAAGCGCCGCTACTACGCGGTCAAACTGTTTGAGCGCGACGCGGACGCCTGCAAGCTCATCAACCTCACCAAGGAGAAGGCTGCTCGCGTGGAGCAGCTGGTCGCCCAGTGCGAGCAGGACTGCGACGACGACGCCGAGTCCATCATCACCGGCGAGCGTTACGGCGTGATTGCCCACATCATTGACGAGTGCCTCACCAAGGCTCCGGCAAAGATGAGCACCTCCGAGAAGATCGACCGCGTGGTTACCAACCGTATCCTGGGCCTGCCGATCTTTGTGGTCATCATGTTCTGCGTGTACTACATCGCCGTTTCTACCTTGGGCGGCACGGTGACCGACTTCACCAACGACCAGCTCTTCGGTACCGACGGTTGGTATGTGCTCGGCCAGGGCCGCGACGCCTACGACGCGGCCGTCGAGGCTGCGGGTGACAATGCCGACTCGGTCGACCCGGCACAGTACGGCCCCTATGTCCCGGGTATCACCACCGTGGTGCACGACGCCCTTGTGGCGGGCGGCACCGAGGACGGTGGCCTGGTCGATTCGCTGGTCTGCGACGGCATCGTCGGCGGCCTGGGCGCCATCTTCGGCTTCGTCCCGCAGATGTTTCTGCTGTTCGTCATGCTGTCCTTCCTGGAGGACTGCGGCTATATGGCCCGCGTCGCCTTCATCATGGACCGCGTGTTCCGCCGCTTTGGCCTGTCCGGTAAGTCCTTTATCCCCATGCTCGTGTCCTCGGGCTGCGGCGTCCCCGGCGTCATGGCTACCAAGACCATCGAGAACGAGAAGGACCGCCGCATGACGGTCATGACTACCACGTTTATTCCCTGTGGCGCCAAGCTGCCGATCATCGCCCTGCTCATGGGCTCAATCATCGGCGATTCTTCCACCACCGCCGCGTGGATCAGCCCGCTCTTCTACTTCCTGGGCGTCTTTGCCGTCATCGCCTCGGGCCTCATGCTCAAGAAGACCAAGCTCTTTGCCGGCCGCCCGACGCCGTTCGTTATGGAGCTTCCTGCCTACCACTTCCCAGCGATCCGCTCTTGGGCGCTGCACGTGTGGGAGCGCTGCTGGGCCTTTATCAAGAAGGCCGGCACGGTCATCTTTGCCTCCACTGTCGTGGTTTGGTTCCTGTCCAACTTTGGTAGCTATAACGGCTCCTTCGGCTTCCTGCCTGCGATGGACGGCATCCCCGAGGAGTTTATGGACTACTCTGTGCTTGCCATGCTCGGCAACCTGGTCGCTTGGATCTTCGCCCCGCTCGGCTTTAGCACCTGGCAGGCCACCGCGCTGACCGTCTCGGGTCTCGTCGCCAAGGAGAACGTCGTCGCCACCGCCGGCTCGCTGCTGTCCGTTGCCGACGCCGCCGAGACCGACCCGAGCCTGTGGACCGCGTTTGCCGGCATGTTCCCGACTATGGGCGCTTGCGTTGCCTTTGGCGCTTTCAACCTGCTGTGCGCCCCGTGCTTTGCCGCCATGGGCACTATCCGCAACCAGATGGACTCCGGCAAGTGGACCGCGATTGCCATCGGCTACGAGTGCGCCTTCGCTTGGGTCATCGGCCTGTTCATCAACCAGTTCTACAACCTGCTTGTCCTTGGGCAGTTTGGTATCTGGACGATTGTCGCCATCGTGCTGCTGGTTGCGATGCTCTTCCAGATCTTCCGTCCCATGCCCAAACACGCATGGACCGACGAGGACGAGACCAACACTGCTTCCGCCGCAGTTTCCGCTTAAGTCCGAATAAGGATTAGCCCCTTTTCACGAGCCCGGGTGTCCCAGCGACACTCGGGCTTTTTGGTGGGAGAGATATGGCATTTCCGCAGATAAAACCAATCAAAATAAACCTGTCCCTATTTGGTAGGTGGAGAATGAGGTAAAGTAAGTGGTGGTTAACTAGAGGAGGCTTGCTATGGCACCTATCGATATTGTTGTACTGGCTGCTATCGGTATTGCGTTTGTCGCGGTATGCGTGCGCATCTACCGCAAGGGCACCTGCGCCGACTGCGCTCAGGGTGGCGTTTGCACGGGGCATTGCTCCAACAAAAAGACGTGCGCCGCACTTAAGGGCGTGGACAAAATCGCCGAAGACTTGGGTCGCGGTATTCATTAGCCGACCGGCGTTTGGGCATGTTTGACTACGAATGCGGCGGTTGCTGGTACGATAGGTACGTCAGCAACTGCCGCCGAGCGGCTTAAACGAAAGGAAGCCTGTATGGAGTCCTCTGCCTACCCGATGCTCTTTAGCCCGATCAAGGTCGGTACAACCGAGGTCAAGAACCGCGTCTTTATGCCGCCGGTGTCCACCAACCTGGCCGATCATGGCTATGTGACCGACGACTTGGTCGATCATTACCGTGCCCGCGCCAAGGGCGGCGTGGGCCTCATCATTACCGAGGTCGTGACGGTCGAGCCTACCTATACCTATCTGCCGGGTGACATGTGCTGCTACGACGACACGTTTATCCCCGGCTGGGAAAAGCTCGCCGCGGCCGTCCACGAGTATGGTTGCAAGATCATGCCGCAGCTCTTCCATCCCGCCTACATGGCCTTTAACATTCCGGGCACGCC
>DBFMRS010000134.1:0-17503 GCA_048387515.1 Collinsella sp. | reverse complement strand
GCCGTGTTCGCTGCCGTCGCGCTTGCCATTACCGGCGCGCTGGCCGTCACGTGCTTCGTCAAGGCCTATGGCGTCTCCTTTGCCTCCGCGCCCCGCTCCGAGGCCGCGGCCAATGCCAAGGAGGTTCCCGCCCCCATGGTGTTTGCGCAGGGCCTGCTCGCGGCCATCTGCGTCGTGCTGGGCATTGGCGCTCCCGTGATCGCGCCCGTGCTGGTCGATGTCGCCGCGTCCGTGCTGCATCCGTACGGTGGCGTGTTTGCCGCCGAGGGCATGGAGCTCATGAACCAGTACTCCGGCGCTGCCACCTCCACGCCCGCGATCGCCATTGCGCTCGTGGTGCTCGTCGGTCTTGCCTGCGGTTATCGCAAACTCAAGACCGTCGGCAAGGTGCAGAAGTCCCAGCCGTGGGCATGTGGCTATGCTCCAAACGAGCATATGCCCGTCGTGGCCACGACCTTCGCCTCCGAGGTGTCCTGGTTTATGCAGCCGCTCTACACGCTGCGCGACCGCTGCACGGCCGTCTGCTGGTCCATCGCGCACTTCTTCCAGAAGCTCACCGGTGTGGCCGAGGCTGTGGAGCCCGTACCCGACAAGGTTCTCGTCGATGCCCCGCATAAGGGTGTCGAGAAGCTCGCCGACCTCGCGACTAAGCTCGAAGGCGGCAATTACAGCATCTATATCTGCTACATCGTCGCGGCACTCGTGGTGTTCCTCGTGCTCGCCGTGCAAATGGGTTAAGGAGGGGAGAGCATGAACAACATCGTACTTGCCGTTCTGCAGGGCGTGGTCGTTATGGCCGTCGCGCCGTTCTTCTCCGGTCTCGGCCGCGTGATCCGCGCCAAGATGCACAACCGTCGCGGCCCCAGCATCATGCAGGACTACCGCGACCTGGCCAAGCTCTTTGCGCGCCCCGAGTCCCAGAGCGAGGACGCGAGCTTTGCGCTGCGCATTATGCCGCCGCTGTTCTTCGCCGTCGCCTTTATGCTCGCGATGGGCCTGCCGCTCTTTACGGCGCAAAGCCCCATCCCAGTCTTTGGTGACGCCATCACCATCATGTACAGCCTGGCGCTCGCCCGCTTCTTCTTCGCCCTCTGCGGTGTGGATTCGTCCAACGCCTACGCCGGTATCGGCGGCGTCCGCGAGCTGCTCATGAGCGTGCTCATCGAGCCGTCCATGCTGCTGGCGCTGTTTGCCGCTGCCCTGGTGTGCGGTTCCACCGACATCGCCACCATGGGTCAGCACATCATGACGGGTGCCATCGACGCACCGGTCGCCGTGATCCTTGCCGGCATTGCCTTTGCGATCGCCTGCTACATGGAACTCGGCAAGCTGCCGTTTGACCAGGCCGAGGCCGAGCAGGAGCTTCAGGAGGGTCCGCTCGCCGAGCTTTCCGGCCCGTCGCTCGCCATGGCCAAGCTCGCCATGTCCATGAAGCAGGTCCTGGTCGTCGCCTGGTTCTGCGCGATTTTTGTCCCCTGGGGCGAGCCCGCGACCGTGGGCGCCGCCGCTGTTCTGGGCGCCGTCATCTTCCTAGTGAAGTGCCTGATCGACTTTGTCGTATGCGGCGTGATCGAGAACTCCTGCTCGCGCTCGCGTTTTAAGGTGCTTGGCAATCAGACCTGGGCCGTCGTGGGCATCGCCGTTCTGGCGTTTGTCTTCGTGGTCGTCGGCGTGTAGGAGAAGGGAGAAACAATGTCATTTGCAGTCAGTCTGTCCCTTCTCGGCTTGGTCGCTATCGCGGCCCCGATGGTGGCCTCGGTGCTCGTCGCCCTGTTCCCCCGTCCGTACGCCAAGTGGTTCAGCGTTTTGGGTGCCGCCGTCTCGACGGTCTGCACCATCGCCCTCGCCGCGAATTTCGCCGGCGCCGGCATGCCCGACACGCAGGTCCCCCTGATCTCGTTTGGGCAGACCCTCGTTATGGGATTCACCTTCGATCGCATGAGCACGCTGCTCGCGCCCGCCTTTGTGGGTATCGGCCTGCTTGTCGTGATCTATTCGATTCCCTATATGAGCGAGAATAACCGTGAGCATCCCGACGCACCGCGTCGTCGCTTCTACGCGTACCTCGCGACCTTCATCGGCGCCATGGCCGGCCTTGTGTACAGCTCGACCCTTTTGGGCCAGCTCGTGTTCTTTGAGATCACGGGTGCGTGCTCTTGGGGCCTCATTAGCTACTACATGTCGCCTACCGCCAAGAAGGCCGGCATGAAGGCCCTGATTATTACGCATATCGGTGCGCTCGGCCTGTATCTGGGCGCCGCCATCGTGTTTGCCCACACCGGCACCTTCGCCATCACCGCGATTGCCGGCCTCGACGCCAAGCTCAAGGCTATCGTCCTTTTGCTCGTGCTGTTTGCGGCTTGGGCAAAGTCCGCACAGGTCCCAATGTACATGTGGCTGCCTTCGGCTATGGAGGCACCGACGCCTGTTTCGGCCTACCTGCATGGCGCCTCGATGGTTAAGGTCGGCGTGTGCGTGTTCGCGCGTGCACTCGTCTCTGCCGGCGAGATTCCCGAGATCGTGGGCTGGGTCGCCATTATCGACGCCATGGTCACCATGCTCTTTGGTTTCCTTATGTACCTGCCGCAAAAGGACATGAAGCGCCTGCTGGCCTTCTCCACGATCGCCCAGCTCTCCTATGTGTTCTTTGGTTTGGGCGTTTCGGTCTTTGGCAGCCAGCTGGCCTTTGACGGTGCCGTGTGCCACATCTTTAACCACGCTTTCGCCAAGACCCTGTTCTTCCTGATCGCCGGTTCGTTCTCCTTTACCCTCGGCACGCGTATGCTGCCCAAGCTTCGCGGCATCGTAAAGAAGTACCCGATCTCGGGCGTGGGCTTTGGTGTCGCGGCGCTCGCCATTGCCGGCGTGCCGCCCATGAACACGTTCTTCTCGAAGTTCCAGATCATCGCCGGCGGCTTTTCTGTGGGTGCCGGCAACGTTGCGATCCTGGTGCTCGTGTGCATCATGGTCGCCGAGACCGTCGCCACCTTTGCCTGGTTCCTTAAGTGGATGGGCTATTGCCTGCCCGGCGAGCCGAGCGACGAGGTCGCTGCGGGAGCCCCGCTTCCCCGCGCGATGGCGTTCGTGTTCATCGTGCTCATCATCATGGTTATCGTCAGCGGCCCGCTTTCGGCCAGCTGGATCGGTTAGGAGGTAGAACGACATGGGTTATTCGATCGTCAACATCCTTGGCGGCCTTCTGATCGTCACGTCCACCATGGTGGTCGTCTCAAAGAACATCAAGCACGCCATCAGCTGGTATGCGGTGCAGTCACTGGTGCTCGTGGGACTGCTCGCTACGCTCGGTGCCACCACCGGTGCGCAGGAGCTGCTTATGTGGGCTGGATCTGCCTTTATCACCAAGGTCGTCCTGGTCCCTTACATTCTCAACCGCGCATACAAGAAGATGGGCGAGCCGAGCGACGCATCGCTCAAGGCCGGCCTTAAGCCCGCGTGGGCCATTTGCATCATTGCCGTCGAGGTCGCGATTTGCTTTGCCGTCGTGACGCAGATCAGCCTGCCCACGGCCGAGGTTGCAACGCCAGCGCTCGCCATTAGCTTCGCTCACTTCTTTGTGGGCCTCACCTGCATCATCTCGCAGCGCAACATCATGAAGCAGATCTTTGGATACTGCCTTATGGAAAACGGCAGCCATGTGACGCTCGCGCTTTTGGCCCCCACCGCTCCCGAGATCATCGAGATCGGTATCGCCACCGACGCCATCTTTGCCGTCATCATCATGTCCATCGTCGTGCGTCGCATTTGGGACGACTCCCACTCGCTCGATGCGCGCGACCTGTCCGAGCTGAGGGGGTAGTCCATGGAAACGTTGATTTTCGCCCTGCTCGCGACTCCTTTGGTGTTCTCGCTGGTCATGGCGTTTTTGCCCAAGAACACGTCCTATAACGTGTTTGCCGGTCTCAACCTGGTCTCCGTCGCAGCCGTCCTGGTGCTGTCGATTGTGACGGCTGGTGACGTCCTTATGAGCGGCGACACCGCGAGCGCTCTTGGCCTGTGGTTTCACCTCGATTCGCTGGGTGCCATCTTTGTGCTGCTCATCGGCTTTATCGGTTTTCTTACCGGGCTGTTCTCGCTGCCCTATGTAAAGGCCGATATCGAGGAGGGCTCCATGCCCGCCGAGCGCGCCAAGCAGTATTTTGCGCTGTTTAGCCTGTTTGTGTTCACCATGCTGCTCGCGTGCCTGTCCAACAACATGATCCTCACGTGGGCCGCCGTGGAGGCAACCACGCTTTCCACCGTGTTCCTGGTGGGTATCTACAAGAACAAGACGGCCCTCGAGGCTTCTTGGAAGTATGCGATGGTCTGCACCGCCGGCGTGGCCTTTGGCTTGTTCGGTACGCTGCTGATCTACGCCAACGCCGCCGACGTGATTCCCAACGCCCACGAGGCCGCATTTCTGTCGTGCGTGCTGCCGTATGCCGACCAGTTCGACCCGACGCTCATGCGCCTCGCCTTTGCGTTTATCGTGATCGGCTTTGGCACCAAGGCCGGCCTGTTCCCCATGCACACTTGGCTGCCCGATGCCCACTCCCAGGCCCCGAGCCCTGTCTCGGCCCTGCTCTCGGGCGTACTGCTTAAGTGCGCCATGCTCGTGATCATGCGCTTCTACGGCTTTACCATCCAGGCCGTGGGCGCCGAGTATCCGCAGCTTTTGCTGCTGATCGTCGGCACGCTGTCCATTTTGGTGGCGGCACTTTCGATGTTTCGCCAGGACGACCTCAAGCGCCGCTTTGCGTACTCGTCTGTGGAGAACGTGGGCGTTATCGCCCTGTGCCTGGGTATCGGTGGCCCTCTGGGTATCGCCGCGGCCCTGCTGCACTGCGTGTTCCACGGCTTTACCAAGACGCTTGCCTTCTGCGTGTCCGGCAACATTCAGCACGCCTTTGGCACGCGTAGCCTGGCTAAGATCCAGGGTGTCGTCGAGGTTGCTCCCGCAACCGCCGCGCTCGCCGTCCTGGCGCTGCTCGGTCTTGGTGCCTTCCCGCCCTTTGGCATGTTCATCTCCGAGTTCCTGACTTTTGTCGCCGGTGTTACCGCCGGTCCCATGTGGCTGGTCGTCGTGGTCGCCCTCGGTCTTACCGTGGCCATCTCCGCGCTCACCCGCATCGCGCTCAAGTCGGTATTCGGCCATGCGCCCCAGGGCATGGGCAAGCATGAGGCCCCGGCGCTCATGCTTATCCCCGAAATCATCCTGGCTGTCATGATCTTGTGGTTTGGCATCGCCACCCCGCTGCCTCTCGTGCACGGTGTGGAGACCGCGACCGGCATCGTGCTCGAGCAGAGCACCGAGGAACTTCACGCGACGCCGATGTACCGCGCTGTGTTCGGTACCGAGACCGCTCAGAGCGAGGTGGAGTAACGAATGATTGAAACTGAGAACAAGGTGTATGCCCGTCGCTGCGAGAGCCATGTCGAGGCCCTGCGCCGCGCCGTTCCGGGCTGCATTGAGAAGGTCGAGTGGCAGTGTGAGGACCAGCTGACGATCACCGTCAAGCAGGACAAGCTGCCCGAGGCCGTCCACTACCTGTATTACGAGCGCTACGGCTGGATTCCCGTGATCATCGGCAACGACGAGCGCAGCCTGTGCGGCCGTTACGCCGTGTACTACGTCATCTCCATGGAGGGGGAGGACCCCGGCTGGGTTACCGTGCGCACCGAGGTCGATCCCGCCAAGATGACGTTCCCGTCCGTGACGCCGTTCGTCCCCGCCTGCGTGTGGGGCGAGCGCGAGCTGCGCGACATGTTCGGCCTGATCCCCGAGGGCCTGCCCGATCGTCGCCGCCTGGTGCTGCCCGACGACTGGCCCAGCGGCCTGTACCCGCTGCGCAAGGACTCCATGGACTACCGTTTCCGTCCCGCTCCTGCGAGCGACATGGAAAACTACGAGTTCTTGGCCGACACCAAGGGCAAGGAGACGACGCTCGTTCCCATGGGACCGCTGCACATTACCTCCGACGAGCCCGGACACTTCCGTCTGTTCGTTGAGGGCGAGACGATCGTCGACGCCGACTACCGTCTGTTCTACGTGCACCGCGGCATGGAGAAGGTCGCCGAGACGCGCCTGAACTATGACGCCGTGACGTTCCTCACCGACCGCATCTGCGGTATCTGCGGCTGCGCCCACTCGGTGGCCTACGCCGAGGCCGTCGAGCGCGCCCAGGGCATTCATGTCCCGCCGCGCGCCCAGTACATCCGCGCCATCATGCTCGAGGTCGAGCGCCTGCACTCGCATCTGCTCAACATTGGCCTGGCGTCGCACTACACGGGCTTCGACTCCGGCTTCCAGCAGTTCTTCCGCGTCCGCGAGAAGTCCATGGACCTGGCCGAGAAGCTCTCCGGTCACCGCAAGACCTACGGCCTCAACGTGATCGGCGGCGTGCGTCGCGATATCCTGGCCGAGCAGAAGCTCTCCACGCTCACGACCATCCACCAGCTGCGCTCCGAGGTTCAGGAACTCGTCGACGTGCTGCTCTCCACGCCCAACTTCATTGAGCGGACGAGCGGTATCGGCATCTTGGACCGCAAGATCGCACGCGACTTCTCGCCGGTCGGCCCGCTCATGCGTGGCTCGGGCTATGCCCGCGACGTGCGCTTTGACCATCCCTTCGACGGCTACGCCGATCCGGACGTCCAAAAGATGCACGCCGCCACGGCCGACACCTGCGATGCCTTCGGCCGTACCGCCGTCCGCATCCAGGAGGTCTACGATTCGATCGACATGATCGAGACCATGCTCGAGAACTGCCCGTCGGGCCCCATCCTTACCACGGATTGGGAGTACACCCCGCACAAGTACGCCATCGGTGCCACCGAGGCGCCGCGCGGCGAGGATGTGCACTGGGCCATGCTCGGCAACAACCAGAAGTGCTACCGCTGGCGCGCCAAGGCGGCCACGTACAGCAACTGGCCGGTCCTGCGCTACATGTTCCGCGGCAACACCGTGGGCGACGCGGCGCTGATCGTCGGCTCGCTCGACCCGTGCTACTCCTGCACCGATCGCGTGACGGTGACCGATGTCGCCGCCAAGCGCGACCACGTGCTCGACAAGGAGCAGTTCGAGAACGTCTGGCGCGACAAGTCGCCGCTTGCGGGTGAGGGCACCATGGCCGCTCCGCTCGATGAGGAGGCGCTCTAATATGCTGAAGCTTTGGAAGGTTAACGCCAAGGCCGGCGACGCGACGGTCAAGTACCCGTTTGCGCCGTTTCCCACCAACAAGGACATGCGCGGCAAGCCCGAGCACAACGCCGAGCTCTGCATCGCCTGCGGTGCCTGCGGCGTGGCGTGCCCGGCCGATGCCATTCGCATGGACACCGACCTTGCGGCCGATACCATCACCTGGTCGATCGACTACGGCCGCTGCATCTTTTGCGGCCGTTGCGAGGAAGCCTGCCCCATGGAGGCCATCAAGCTCACCGAGGAGTTTGAGCTGGCCGTCATGAGCAAGGACGACCTCACCAGTAAGAGCGTCTACACGCTCGAGCACTGCTCGCGTTGCGGCAAGCCGTTTGCCCCGCACAAGGAGATCGACTACGCCAAGCGTCTGCTGCAAAAGGCCGGCGGCATGGAGGCCATCCAGGCCGCCCGTACCGTCGGTATGTGCCAGGAGTGCAAGCGCGAGCTTGACGCCCTGCGCGCCGCCTCGGCCGTAAAGACCGGCAACGCTGCCGGCATGGCTGCCAACGAGACGCTTGCGTCCGGCGAGCCCCAGGGCCCCGGCATGGAGTATCTGGGCGGCCACGGCGTGAACCCGGAGTATATCGACCGCGAGCTCAACCCCGATGCACCCGAGATTCCCGCCGGTCCTGCGCCGGTCGAGGGCATCATCATGGATTTTGAAACGAAGGAGGAGTAACCATGGCCGAACCCACGCTTTTGCCCGAGCGGCTCCAGTACCGCCCGACCAAGATCGAGCTCGACGAGAGCATCGAGAAGGCCAAGGCGACCCTTCTTAAGAAGATTAAGCGCTCGGTGTACGTCTACCGTGTTGACTGCGGCGGCTGCAACGGCTGCGAGATCGAGATCTTCGGTTCCATCACGCCCGTCTTCGACGTCGAGCGCTTTGGCATCAAGGTCGTGCCCTCGCCCCGTCACGCCGATGTGCTGCTGTACACCGGCGCCGTGACGCGTGCCATGCGCATGCCGGCCCTGCGCGCCTTTGAGGCCGCACCCGATCCCAAGATCGTGGTGTCCTATGGCGCGTGCGGCTGCACCGGCGGCATCTTCTACGACAACTACTGCGTCTGGGGCGGCACGGACAAAATCTTGCCGGTCGATGTCTACATCCCCGGCTGCCCGCCCAGCCCCGCGCAGACCGTCTACGGCTTTGCCATGGCGCTCGGTCTGCTGGACCAAAAGCTCCATGCCGAGACCACGGTGGAGGCCGCCGGCGAGCAGGCCGATATCCTGCACCCCGGCGTGCCGTACAAGCTGCGCGTTGCCATCGAGCGCGAGGCTCGCGCCATGAGCGGCTACCGTTACGGCCGCGACCTGGCCAACGAGTTTATGGACACGCTCGAGGGTGCGCCCAAGGGCGATATCCGCGGTGCCATGGCGCTGCTCATCGACAAGCAGGACGATCCTCGCCGCGTTGAGGTCTACTCGGCGCTGCAGGATCTGGTGCTGGCCGGAGGTCGCTAGATGGAGCTCACGGACCGCTCTGGTTACTTTGCGGGCCCCGGCATGCTCGGCGGCTCCTTTGGCGATGCCTCGCGCGCAAGCGACGAGGCCGCCGAGGGCGTCGTCGACCCCTGCCTGGGCCATGCGCCCGACCAGGTGGTCTTCTATGAGCTCACGCGTAAGTTTGTGGAGACCGAGGAAGACGTTCCCCAGGAGGCCTGCGACGTGCTGTACTACACGCTCGCCGTGGGCCACCACACCGGCGTGCTCGACTGCTTTGAGCCGCGCCTGCCGGTGCCGGTGGATGTCTTCTATTCGCTCGTCGACGCGCTGCCGGAGGGGGAGGCTAAGACAAAGTTCGAGGCCATCCGCTCCTTTGGCGAGTGCCAGCTCGACAAGGCGGCGGTGCCGTCGCTGCTCGAGGCTTGCGACACGCTGCTCGACGAGCGCGGTTTTCGTGGTTCGGCCAAGGCTGGCATTTCGGTGTTCGATGACGACTTTGGCCTGCATGCCCAGCAGGTCGCGTTCTTAATGAAGTTTCGCGATTTGGTTGAGCGCGTGCGCGATGTGTCGGGCGTGTATCTGACGGGAAGGTTGCAGTAATGGGTCGCGTTGTGGATGGCCGTGTGAACGGCGCCCCGTTTGCGGGTATCGTGCTCACGGCGGGAAGCGTGCTGCGTGCCGACGATGCCGCCGGCCCCGTGCTCTCCAAAAAGATGGAAGACGCACCGATCGCCGGTTGGTACACCATCGACGGAGGCCAAACGCCCGAGGACGACATCATCGAGGTCAAGCGCGAGCGTCCGCCGCGTTTGGTTTTGGTCGATGCCGCCGACATGGCACTGCCCGTCGGGTCCATCCGCTTGCTCGACAAGCGCGATGTAGCCCGCAAGTCGATGTTCACCACGCATTCGCTTCCTTTGTCGATTCTGATCGAAGAGATTGAGCAATCGTGTGATGATATCGTCTTCGTTGGGATTCAGCCGGGCGACACGGAGTTCTACAACCCCATGTCCCCGGAAGTCTTTGACGCCGTCGACGGCGTGTACGACGCCGTGGCCGTCAACGACTTTTCCCACTTTGTCCGCTTGGGACAAGAGCAATAGGAGCGCTTGTCCCTGCTGATTAGGAAAGAAGTGATTGACATGGCAGATTCCAAGGCGGAGTACCCCGCTCCCGATTGCCTGGCGCCCGCCGCGATCGAGGCCAAGACCGAGGCCGCCGGCGTGACCAAGGCCAACCTGCCGGTCGCAAAAGCCTTTCTGTTGGCAATGTTCGCCGGTGCGTTTATTGCCTTCGGTGGCCTGTTCTTTACCGTGTTCTTGAGCGATAGCACGCTGGGCTGGGGCGCCCAGCGCGTCGTGGGCGGCCTGTGCTTTTGCCTGGGCCTGGTGCTGGTGCTGGTGTGCGGCGCCGAGCTGTTCACCGGCAACTCGCTTATGGTCTGCGCGCTCAAGAGCAAAAAGATCGCCCTGGCTCAGATGCTTAAGGCATGGCTCGTCGTATGGGTCGGTAACTTTGCCGGTGCTCTGTTCGTCGTCTTTTTGGTGTACATGGCCGGCATTTACAAGCTCAACGGCGAGGCGGTCGCCAATTCCATGGTGAGCGTCGCCGCCGGCAAGGTGACGGTCGACTGGCTGACGATCTTCTTCCGCGGCATCCTGTGCAACATCTTTGTGTGCCTAGCCGTGTGGATCGGTACCGCCGGCAAGACCGTGGTCGATAAGGTCGTGGGCATTTTGCTGCCCATCGCCGCCTTTGTGGCCTGCGGTTTTGAGCACTGCGTCGCCAACATGTACTTTTTGCCCATGGGTGCCGTGATGCACGCGTGCGGCTATGGTGCCGACGTCGCCGGCGCCGATGCGCTCAACGCCGCGGGCATTGCGTTTAACCTGTCCGCCGCCACGCTGGGCAACATCGTGGGCGGCGCGGTTCTGGTCGCGCTCGGCTACTGGTTTATCTACGCCAAGAAGTCCGAGGCGTAAGATACCGTCTGTTTGACGTTGGGCCTCCCGCGGGGCGTTGCCGTGCGGGAGGCTTTTTGGGTCTGGGGCTCGTTGCCGGGCTTTTGGCCTGTTGTGTTTGACTGATGAAAGGGGTAATCGAGATGGCATCTGCTGTGAAGCGTGACGGTCGCGCCGTGGTGACCACATGCGGGGGATGCTATGCCGATTGCGCCTTTGCGGCACGCGTTGAGGACGGTCGCGTGGTGGCCGAGCTGCCGGTGCCGGGGCATCCGTGCGCGGCGCGTGCCCTCTGCGCCCGCGGACGGCATCGCTTGGCAATGCCGTTTGACGAGCGTGACCGGATTTTGCATCCCATGCGCCGCCGAGCTGATGGCTCGGGGTTTGATGCGATTTCCTGGGATGAGGCGTTTTCGGAGATCGCGGCGCGCCTTGGGGGGATTGTTGACGAGTGCGGGTCTCGTGCGCTGGGCATGACGCTCGGTGTGCCCTCGTTCGACCGTTACTGGGCGTATCGCTTTATGCATGCGCTGGGCTCGCCTAACGTGTACGGTGCCGACGGCGCCTGCGAGGTAAGCCGACTTACCGGTTGGGAGCACAGCCTGGGCCACAGCCCAGCCTCCGACCTGGCGCACACCGATTGCATCATGTATCTGGGGCGCTCCATTGTCGATTCGTCGACGATGGGGGCCGTTGATGCGCTCAACGATGCCCGTCGCCGTGGGGCGAAGATTATCGTGGTCGACCCCCGGCGCAGTGGCTCGGCTGCGCTTGCCGACCGCTGGTTGCGCGTGCGCCCGGGCTGCGACTTGGCGCTGCTGTTGGGTATTGCCCATGTTTTGATTGCCGAGGACCTGTATGACCACGAGTTCGTGACCCGCTATACCACGGGTTTTGACGAGCTGGCGCAGGCGGCCGCTGCTTGGACGCCCGTATGGGCTGAGTCGATGTGCGACGTGCCGGCGGACGATATCCGTGCGACTGCGCGTGATTTGGCTGCCGCCGCGCCTGCCGCTGTGGTGGATGCGGGCTTTCATGGTGGCATCGGTATCGCGTATGCCAATAGCACCCAGACCGCACGCGCTATCTGCTTGGTCGATGTGCTGCTGGGCTGTATTGGACATGCGGGTGGCGCGCTCAATCCGCCCACGCCGCTTTCACTGGGCGACCTCGATCCTACGCGCTTTGCGACGCCGCCGGTGCCGCGCGAGCCCAAGCTGGGGTCCGAGCGCTATTCACTGGTCGATCCGGTGCGCGGGCTGTGCACGACCATCGGTCAGTCGATTCTTGCCGGCGATTTGCGTGGGCTCATCGTCTATGCCAGTAACCCCGGTGCGGGCTATGGCAATGCACAGGCTTGGTTGAGCATTTTGCAGCAGCTCGACTTGCTCGTGACGATTGATATTCGCTGGTCCGAGACGGCGCGTGCTTCTGATTTCGTGCTGCCCGACGTGACGTATCTGGAGGCTGACCGCGGCGTGGGAACGGTGACAGGCGCCAACGATGCGCGCGTGTTCTACCGCAACGCCGTGCTGCCCATTTTGCATGACGACACGAGACCGGGGCGGGAGATTTTTGCCGGTCTGGCGCAGGCGTGTGGCGTGGGCGAGTATTTCCAGTTTACGTCTGACGATCTGACGGCTGCCCAGGTGGCGCCTTTTGGGATCGATCTGGACGAGCTCAAGGAGCGCGGCTGGGCCGATACGGGCGTGGCGCTGCCGTCGCGCACGGGTGAGCCGGTGATTCCGCTTGCCGGCGGCAAAATTGCGCTGGCAAGCGACGTATGGGGACGAGTCGGCATGGGTCGTGTACCCAACTGGATTGCGCCCATGGTGGAGCCCGGCCCGGGGATGTTTCGCCTCATTAGTGGCAACCGTCCCTTTGAGTCGCACACCTCGCGCAGGCTTGCGGCTCAAGGTGCCGCCGAGGCTGGATCGGACCTGGATGCCGTGCAGATGAATGCCGATGCTGCTGCGCACATGGGCATCGCCGACGGCGAGATCGTCGAGCTCGTGAGCGATATGGGCCGCGACCGTGTGCGCGTGGAGACGACGCCGTATCTGCATCCGGCGTGTATCTTTACGTCGGCCGCCCCCGGCGGACGTTCGTTTGGCGCCGATGCCGGCGGCGCTCAAGCCTTGGGCGTGGGCCCGCTCGACCATACGCCGTTGCGTTGGGACCCGTTGACGGGCGCCGCGCTCACTCAGGAAAACGCCGTTCGCGTGGAAAAGATCGCGGCGCGCGAGGATAATAACGACTGATTGACTCAGCTGATGTATTTGACTGATCCACGTTTCTTTTGAAAGGCCGCACATGAGCGATAGCCAGAACATGTCCGATGAGGTACGCGCCCGCCTTCGCGCTATTCCATCCGTCAACGAGCTGCTCACAGAGTGGCCGGTTGTGAAGGCGGCGGGGGAGACCTGCGACGCGGTGGTGCATGCCGCCGTCACGGCCGAGCTCGATGAGGAGCGCGCCGCTATTCGTGCCGGCGTCGCCCCGCGTTCCAAGCGCGAGCTGGCCTCGGCCATCGAGTGGCGTGCGCATCGCTCCGCGCTGCCGAGCCTGCGTCCCGCCGTCAACGCCACGGGTGTGGTTATCCATACCAACTTGGGTCGCGCCCCGCTCGCGGAGTCGGCCGCCAAGGCCGTGGCCGAGGTCGCGCGCGGCTACAGCACGCTCGAGTACAGCGTGGACACCTGCTCGCGCGGGTCGCGCAAGGAGCACGCCGCGCAGCTCATCCGCTTGCTTACCGGTGCCGAGGACGCGCTGGTCGTTAACAATAACGCCGCCGCCGTGCTGCTGGTGCTGGCGACCCATGCCGCAGGCAAGGAGGTCATCGTCAGCCGCGGCGAGCTTGTCGAGATCGGCGGCAGCTTCCGCATCCCTGATGTCATGGAGGCTTCGGGCGCCAAGCTCGTCGAGGTCGGCGCCACCAACCGCACGCACCTGGCAGATTATGAGCAAGCCATCACACCCGATACGGCCATGATCCTCAAGGTCCATCCTTCCAACTATCGCATCGAGGGCTTTCACGAGGAGGTGGATTCTCGGGAGCTTGCGGCGCTTGCTCACAAGCATGGCCTGCTGTTCTACGAGGACCAGGGCTCGGGCGCGCTGTTGCCCGACGACATCTTGGTGCGCGGCGGCGAAGAAACCACGCCGGCTTCGGTTTCGGCAGGGCTCGATCTGGTGTCGTGCTCGGGCGATAAACTGCTTGGTGCCGCGCAGGCGGGCATTATCATGGGCCGTCGCGATCTGGTCCAGGCCTGCGGCGCACATCCGCTCATGCGCGCTCTGCGTCCGGGCAAACTGGCTCTGTCGGCGCTCGAGGCCACGCTGCGTATCTACATGGATGGCGCCGATGTTGCCCATCGCGATATTCCGGTGCTCAGCATGCTTACGCTGCCGCAGGCCCATTTGGAGCGACGTGCCCGTAAGCTGCGTGATCGTATGGTCGCCGGGCTCGATAAGGCTGGTTGCCCGTGTGCCGTTGAGTTGGAGATTGTCGAGGAATCGTCGACCCCCGGTGGCGGTTCGCTGCCTACCGTCGAGCTGCCCACCATGTGCGTTGCCGTGCGCCTCGTCGATGAGCGTCTTTCCGTTGACGCACTCAAGCGCTCGCTCGTCCAAGATTTCGACACGCCGGTCGTCACACGCGCCTCGCACGATCGCGTCCTGTTTGACGTGCGTACACTCGTGGGTGACCGCGATATCGAGACGGCGGCAACGACGCTCGTCGCGTGCGTTAAGAAGGCGATTGCTCGATGAGTGAGGTTAAAGCGCTGGTGGAGTGTCCCGTTATCGTTGGCACGGCGGGCCACGTCGACCACGGTAAGTCGGCGCTGATCGAGGCACTGACCGGCAAGAATCCCGATCGCCTTGAGGTCGAGCGTCGTCGCGGCATGACGGTGGAGCTTGGCTTTGGTGAGCTGGCGCTGCCGAGTGGCAAGATCGTCGGCCTGGTCGACGTGCCGGGCCACGCGCATTACCTGCGCGCCATGGTGCAGGGCGCCACGGGCATCGACGTGGCCGTGCTGGTGGTTTCGGCCGTCGAGGGCGTGATGCCGCAGACCCGCGAGCACGTGCACGTGCTGGAGATGCTGGGCGTCACGCATATGGTGGTGGCGCTGACGATGTGTGACCTGGCCGATAGCGAAATGATTGAGCTGGCCGAGCTCGACGTGGACGATTTTCTTTCGGATACCGTGTTTGCCGGTGCGCCGATGGTGCCGGTGTCGTCCAAGACCGGCGCGGGGATCGATGAGCTGCTGGCTGCGCTCGACGAGCAGGTTGCCGCTTGCCGGGATGCCTGCTGTGTCCGTGCCGAGCTCACCGATGCCGCACCGCGTCTGCCCATCGACCGCTGCTTTACGATCAAGGGCGCCGGTACCGTGGTGACGGGAACATTGCACGATGCGCCCGTCGCGGTGGGGGATGAGCTCGTCGCGCTGCCGTCGCGTACGGTCTGTCGTGTGCGCGGGATTCAGGTGCATGGCGATACGCCGCGCGCGCTGCCTGGGCAACGCGTGGCGCTCAACCTGGTTGGTGACGGTGTCGCGGCGCTTGACCGTGGCGAGATGCTGGGCGTGGCGGACCGCTTTGGTCAGACGTTGCGCTTTATGATGACGTTCACCTACCTGGGTCGCGAGGGTGCCAAGCCGCGCGTGCTCGAGTCGGGCGCGCGTGTGCACGTGATGGCGGGTACGGCCGAGGTTGTCGGCCGCATCATGCTTTTGGAGGGCGAGGCCCCCATGGCGGTGGGCGAGACCCGTACCGTGCAGGTGCGCTTGGAGGAGCCGCTGCCGCTGCGAGCCGGAGACCATGCTGTGGTGCTGTCGTATTCGCCCGTTATGCTCATTGGCGGCGGGCGTGTGCTGCTTTCGCGTTGCCGTCGTTCGCGCGAGCTTGCCGAAGGAGAGCGTGCGCTGTATGTGGCGCTTGAGGCCGGCGATACCGCCACTGGTGTTGAGGCGTGGCTGGCGCTGCAGACGTTGCCGGTCGTGGCTGCCGACGTTGCCGCGGCGCTGGATCTTGTTTCCAGTGGAGTCGATGCCGCGCTGGACGAGTTGGTGGCGCGAGGTGCTGTGTGCGAGCTTGCCGGCTCGGATGGCTCGCTGTATGCAGATTCTTCCGCGCTCGACGCATCGATGGATGCCCTTGCGGCGACCCTGTCAGCCATGCACGCGGCGGCTCCCAAGGAGACGGGCTTTACGCCTGGCGCCGTTGCCCATGCTGCGTGGCCTGCCGCTGATGAAGGCGTTGCCTCGGCTCTGATTGCCGAGGGCTGCTCGCGTGGCGTGTGCGCCGCCGAGGGCGCCGAGGTATTCGATCCGCATTCGGCCGCCGCGGCGGCACGCGTGGTGCGAGAGGCTTGCGAGCGCATTGTCGCGCTGCTTGACGAGACCGGCCTGGACGCACCGGCGCTTCCCGAGGTGGGCGAACAGCTGCAGCTCGGTCGCGACACCATGACGCGTGCCCTGCGCGAGCTTTCGCTCAATCGCTCGATCGTTAAGGTCGAGCGCGACGTTGCCCTGTCTGCTACCGCCGAGGCCCATGCGCGTGAGCTCGTCGCCGCTGCCATTGAGGCAGCCGGCGGCGCAGCCACCACGAGCGTGCTGCGCGAGGCCCTGGGTGTGTCGCGCAAGCGTGCAATCAGCATCTTGGAGCACCTAGATGCCGTGCGCTTTACGGTGCTCGACAAGGAGGCCGGCGGCCTGAGGTCCCTACGCTAGGCCGGTCACCCGCTCCCGCCTCCTCAGTTGCGGTGAAATAGTTCCTGTTTTTGGGGTCTTGCAGCCTAAGCAAGAACTATTCCACCGCAACTTCTTGCTCGTCTTTTTTGGGATGGAGCCGTTTCGGTTTGGTAAAATACCGCCGCACTTGGGAACGGATGGGCTCCGGTGGGCTCCGCGGTCCTCAAAACCGTTGCGAGGCGTGCAAAACGTCTTGGATGTGTTCGATTCACATACGTTCCCGCCATACGCTACCAGCGCTTTTGTGCTCGCGGTCTTGCTGCGTGCCGCAAAGGCGCTGTTTTGTTTTTGCACGGGTTTGCCGTGCCGCCCGCTTTATCGGCGACGGTATTTGGCTTCGTGTGCCGGGTTTTGAGCATGCCGATGGGGGTGGTTTGCCGTATGACTACCGTAAGACGGGCCGATCTTTCTTGTGTCGTCCAGGCGGGCGGGTTGTCGTCGCGCATGGGCTGCGATAAGGCGCGCATGGCGTTTTGCGGTGAGCCGCTCATCGAGCGGGTGCTGGGTCGGCTGGCGCCAGTTGCCGGCGAGTTGATCGTGACGACTTCGCGCCCCAGCGAGCTTGCCTATCTTGAGGAGCACGCGTTTGGCGGCCTGGTGCCGCGTGTGGTGGCGGACCTTGAAGGACCGGCGGGTGCCATGCGCGGCATCGCGAGCTCGTTGGCCGCGGCCCGATTGCCGCTCGTGGCGATTGTCGCCTGCGATATGCCGTTTGTCTCGCCGGAACTTATCGGCGCGCTTGCCGATCGTGTTGAGGCCGGGGCGCTCGACGTGTGCGTGCCGTGCGAGGAGCGGGGGATTGAGCCGCTTTGCGCCGTCTGGCGCTGTGACGCGTGTGCGCCGGTTGCCCATGAGCTGCTCGCCTGCGACCGCCAGCGCATTCGCTGCCTGATCAATCGCGTTCAGGCTGGTTATATGGATGAACCGCAGATCGTTAAGGCCGCGGGCTCGACGCTCTGCTTCGAAAACGTCAATACGCCCGAGGAGTTTGCGGCAGCCGAGCTGCTCGCCTAGACGATTGGAGTTGCCATGTCTCACGATATTTGTCCCGACACGGGAGAGCCTTGCACTTGCGATGGTTCCGAGCCCTGTACCTGCGGCTGCGGTGGCTGTGGACATACTGCGGAAGAGGAGGCGGCCGCTGC